>CAOKUH010000031.1 GCA_948472605.1 uncultured Mycoplasmatota bacterium | reverse complement strand
TTTTATTTTCTTCCATTCTTTTTTGTCAATTACTTTTTTCATAATTTTATCCTGGATTTTTAACGATAAATATATGTAAAAAAACTATTTTGTAGTATAATACTAATCAAATTGATTTAGGGTGATTAAAGATGAAGTTATATATCCAAATGATTAAATTATTATTTAATAAATTTATTTTAAGAAGAAATAATGGAATAGTAATAAAAGACTTTTCTGAAAAAATGGGTATAGTTTATATTAAGTTAGCTCAAATATTAGCAACTCAAAATTTTGGTAATTTATTTACGGAAAATGACAGACAGATGTTATCAAGTGTTTGTGATAATTGTAATCCAATTAGATATGAAGATATTGAAGAAATACTAAAACAAGAATATGGAACAGATTTAGAAAATATATTTAGTTTTATTGAAAAGCAACCAATTGGTTCAGCATCTGTATCACAAGTGCATAGAGCAATACTTAAAACTGGAGAGGAAGTTGCCATAAAAATAAAAAGAAAAGATGTAGCAAGAACAATTGATGATGATATAAAAAGAATAAGAAAAATTGTTCATAGATTTGGTAAGCTTGTCCACTTTAGTAATTTTACTGGTGGCGATCATGCTTTAGACTTATATTTAGAATGGATTGGGCAAGAAACAGACTTTATCCATGAAAAAGAAAACATTAAAATATATCAAAACTTTGCAGATAGTGTTAATGGGAAAGTAAGTGGAACAAAACAAATTAAAGTTCCAAAACTATATGAAGATTTCTGTACAGACAATATAATTGTTATGGAATTTTTTAAAACTCAGACAATTAATAAATTAGAATTAACAGATGAGAATAAAGATAAGATTAATACTGCTTTTAATAGTTATAT
Organism: uncultured Mycoplasmatota bacterium; assembly: GCA_948472605.1. Taxonomy (GTDB): domain Bacteria; phylum Bacillota_I; class Bacilli_A; order RF39; family UBA660; genus MGBC108787. Next base: position 12,896 of record CAOKUH010000031.1, on the reverse strand, counting down.
TAAGTCAAGTTTTTGGGCAATGTACAATGATAAACCAGTTGTTTTTCACGGAGATCCACATAGTGGAAATATCTGTATAGATGAAGATGGTAATATTTGCTTTTTAGATATGGGTCTTTTATGTGCTTTGAGTGATAGTGATGTTAAATTATGTAGGAAATTCTTTTTAACAGCATACTCTGGAAATTATGAAAAACTATATGATATGTTAGTTTCTTACGGAAATATGAGTGAAGAAAAAAAACAGTCATTTAAAGAAGATTGCAAAAAATATTGTGAAGAGGTAAAGAATAAAAGATTTACTTGTTGCTTTACTGATATGATTAATGTTTGCATAAATTATGAATTTGTTCCTCCTAATTTTTTCTTTAGTATGGCTAAAGCGTTTGTTTGTTTAAATGGAATCAGTAACTTTTCTGATAATAAGTGTACTGCAAGGGAATTGCTACAAGAACAAACACTGGAATTTTTAGTTAAAAGAAGTTTAAAAGATTGTAACGATATAGTAATAGATAGTTTGCATTTTGCTCCGAAAGTTTTGGAAAATATCTTACAATATGGTTTGGCAAATACTATTGCTAAAGTAGCGATTAGTAGTGAAATAAAAAAAGATGTAAGAAAATCCTTAGAAAATTTAAAGGAAATGCTGGATTTAATCAAAATATCTTGTTGTGATGAGATGCCAGTTCAACCAGAACAACCACAACAAAGGACTAAACATCTATAAAGACTCAAGTGCAAAAGTAAATGAGGCATATCAAAATAAAATTGAATGTTAGAAGGAGTATTTCAAAAAACAAATTATAGAATTTATACTGATTCAATTAAAGAAAATATAGTACCTAAACTAACAGACAAACAAAAACAATATATTTATGCGGACGAAGCTGATGCTTTGAATGTAAATTTGTTTGAAAGAATGAAGTAACTCTAATTCTAATCTAGAGGTAAATATAAGTTATTACATAGATTTTTGCATTTAATAGTTTTGTTATTATCTAAATAAATATAAGGTAAATAGGGAAAAAGTTAGCTTTTATAAAATTTTTGAAAGAGGAGTGTACTAAATTATATAAAACCTTGAGTATAATTTTAGAAAAAAATAAAGATATAATTAAAGAAAATCCTAATGAACTTGGATGTATTTTGGCAGAGGAATTTATGTCATATAATTATAAATATATGTTAGGGACTTTTTTAGCAATTTATGCTTATAAGTATTCTGATTTTGAAGATATTGTAAAATTGAATAATTGTATCAATGAACTTAAACATAAAACAATTTATGATATTTGTTTAGATATAGGAATTGATTTAAATGATGAAGATTTTTTACAAAAATTATTAAATGCTATGGATGAATATATAAGTACTAAAGAAATTGATTATAAAAAAATTATTTAAATATATCTTAAATAAATGACAATGTTTTTAAGAAGATATTATTGTGTAAATATTTTTAGTGAGTGTGATTTTAATGAATAAGGTTATTTTAGGAATTGTATCTAAACACTTTTTAAAAAATTATAACAGACCAGATATTTTTATAAAAGAAGAGTTAAAGCAAGCTATATATGATAATGAAGCAATTGCAATTGGAATTTTGCCTACGTTTGCTGAAAAAATAAGAGCAACAAATACTTGGACTGATAGATTAACAAAAAAAGAAAAGGAAGATTTGCTATTCCAACTAAAATTATGTGATGGGATAATATTACAAGGTGGAGGCTTTTCTGATGAATATGAATGCTTTATAGCAAAGTTTTGCTATGATAATGATATACCTATTTTAGGAATATGTGCTGGTATGAACAATATGGTAAGAGCAGTTGGTGGTATAATTGAGAAATTTGAAGGTTTAGAAAATCATAAAAGTGAAGAAAACTATGTTCATGAGATTATTGTAGAAAATGCTTCTATTTTTTATGATATAGTTGGAAAAGAAAAAATAAATGTTAATTCAAGACATGACTCTTATGTTTCCAATTGTGGGCCTTTAGTGCCTGCTGCGTATTCTTTAGATGGCATTATTGAAGCTGTGGAAGATAAATCAAAAAAATTTTATTTAGCAGTTCAATTTCATCCAGAAACATTATACGAATTTGATGAAAATATGAATAAAATTTTTCAATATTTTATTAATGTTTGTTTAATAAATAAGATATAAGATAATTATATAATTGAAGGAAGTAGCATAAGCTTCAATATTATTTTTCTTTTCAGATAGTTTACAAGCATTTAAAATTGTTTTTTAAAACTATATTTGAATGATGTTCTTTATAGATTAGTAAGTAGAAATCTTTGTTTTTTTGATAATGTATTAGAAGCGAAGGAATTAAAGTTTCAATTGTTGAATTTTTATTGTTTTCATTATAGTTTTATTAAAATCTTATCATATCTTCTAAGAATATCTTCTTTATTTTTGAAATTACGATAAAAAGATGCTCTTCCAACTCCAGTTGAATCGCAAAGATCATTAATTGGTATTTCTTTTTAATTGGCTTTGTGGCAATAAGTTTAATTGTATCTATTATTATGATTGCCATTACTTACATTTCAGTGTTAGAAAGAACAAAGGAAATAGGAATTTTAAGGGCAATAGGAGCTAGTAAGAAAGATTCAGTAAAATCTTTAAGAAATGAATAGGTTTAGTTTATATTGGTAATAAAAATATGATATTTTAAATCAAATTTTTTGTCTATTTTTTATCAATTTTGTCATTTTAAAGATATTTCTCTTTTACTTTATGTTAAGGTAATATGTCTGAATGTTTAAGTCTTTTAATTAGACAATATGAAAGGAGATAAGGTTGAAAATTTAATTATTTATTTTCAATTCAATTTGTGCCTTTCAGAGGACTGAAAGGACGAAAGAAAGGAATGTTATTAATTATGGAAAAAAATTTATTGAAAATTAAAAATAATATAAAAAAATGATGATGAAATAAGGGCTTCTATTTTAAAAACGTATAGTTTGATTGTTGGAGATATTAATATTGATTATTTAAATGCGGAAGATGTGAAGAATATAGAGGATTTTTATATTTATTTATCTTTAGAAGGAGCTTTAGGAATGTTGGGAGAGCAAGCAAGATTTATTGCATATGAAGAAATGAAGCGATGTGTTGGAAATAATGGATATTCTAGTGAAATAAAAAAAGCATATTTAAAGGCTTATAAAGAATTATTAGAATATCGTAAGATGAATAGCATTGTTCAAGAAGAGGAAAATAATTCAGTTTTAAAATTAGCTTAGTTTTCTTTCTTTATTTTAGAAAGTAAAGTATTTTTTAAATGTTTTAGTTTATTTAAAGATCTTTTGGGAGCTTCAATACTATTTTCTTGAATGTTTATTTCATCACCATTTAAAACAAAAAACCAGTTATTATTGGAAAAATTAGTACGTTCAGTAGTGTTTAAGGGATTTCCTAATTCATTAAAATAAATAACAGAAGTATTTAAGTCATTGGTTGGAAGTTCAAAATTAGAGTTCCCTCTCCATGATGACATTTTACAAGATATAATATTTAAGTTTTCATCATATATGTTTTCGTGAATTTCTCCTTGAAAAACTCCAGTTGGCATTTGAGTAGGAAAATATTTTTTTATAATTTTTCTTTCAATTATTGTATTTTTTTCCCAAGATATAAATGAGGTAGTTATAGATTTTTCATAATGGTAATTGCTAGATGTATTTATATTTTTTGATAAAGTTCTAAACCAGATATTGCCATTTTCTAAAATCTTAAAATTATCATTTCCTTTAATTAATTTTTGAATATTAATCATTTTGTCGCTATTAAATTCAAAGCTTACTCCTAATAATTCTTGAATTACTGGAAAAATATCAATTCTTTTTTGGATAATATAATTTAAAACAAATTCATTCGCATTAGCTAGTATTAAATAATTTAAGATTAGTTCATTTGGCATTAATCTTCACTCCTTATTTGAGGTATTATAGCAATAATTTGGCTATAGGTAAATAATTGTTGAATAAGTTTGAAAAAATATTTATAATAGTTAAAAGTAAGTGGTGGTTTTTTTGAATACAAATTTTAAAATGATACAAGAATATGTGGGAAATGATTCATTTAATAAGGGAATGAATTATTATAGAGGTTATCTTAATTATAATTATACTGATAAAGAAGGAGAGTCATATATTCATTATTTTACTGTAGCTTCAGAAAGATATTATGATGACAATTATGATGTGGAGATAGAATGTTCAAATAAAAAGATTATTTCTTCTAATTGTAATTGCATGCAATTTCAAAGTTGGGGAACTTGTAAGCATTTAGCAGCATGTTTAATTCATTTTGAAAAAATCATTTTTCCAATTAGTCCTGAAGAAAAAAAACTACTTATATCCAAACAAATCTTAAATGAGTTTTATATGCCCAAGACTAATGACATTCATTTGAAAAAACAACTTAATTTGGAAGTTGAAATAGAATTTGTAGAAAGTTTTTATGAATCTTATGTTTTTTTGAATTTTAAAATTGGAGAAAATAAATTATATAATTTAAATACAAAAATGAATAATTTTTTAGAGATATATGAAAATAAAAGTGGAGAAATGGTATTTGGTAAAAATTTTATTTATAATGCTAATAATTATTTCTTTTCAAAAATTGATGAAGAAATTGTAGAATATTTGTTAAAGAAATATCATAGTGATATCGGAAGTATGCACTATTTAAAAATAACTTTAGATGAGTTTTCTTACTTTTTAGAAATGCTAAAAAATAAGAAATTTTTTATAAAAAGATATGGGTTGATTAAAGGGATAGTTAAAGAAAATCCTCTTAAATTATCTTTGGAAAAGGGGGAGAAATATTATAAATTATCTGTTATAGAACAAGATGTAGATTTTTTAACAGATAATTGTAAGTATGTTATTAAAGATAATATATTATATGAGCTTCCTTACAAAGCTAGTAAAATTTTATCATCTATGCAAAATAATCAATTGCATGATTTAGAATTTGAAGAAAAAGATTTGGAAGTTTTTAAAGAAGGAATTTTACCAATATTAAAAAATAATGTTTCTTTAGATAAAACAGTGGAAGATAAAATCATTTTAGGAGTTAAACCTAATACGAAGATTTATTTAGATTTAAAAGAAAATATGATTTTATGTAATTTGAAATTTGAATATCAAGAAATAGAAATTGATTATTTTGATGATAATACTACTATCATACGAGATAATGAAGCTGAGAAAGAAGTATTAGAAGATTTACTTTCATATGGCTTTATTATAGATAATGATAAAATTTATATGGATGACTTGGATTTGATTGGGCAATTTTTAGAAGAGGCATTAATTGAGTTATCTAAAAATTATGAAGTATTTACATCTGATAAAATGAAAAATACGAAAATTATTAAAGATAATAATATTAGGTCTAGCTTTAGTATAGGTGAAGATAATATTATGAAATATGATTTTGATTTAGGTGATATTACTTCTGATGAAATAGTAAATGTTTTAGAATCTATGAAAAGTAAGAGAAAATATTATCGTTTGAAAAGCGGAGATTTAATAGATTTAACTAATAATGAAGAGTTACAGCAATTTGAAGACTTAGTTGATAATATGGATTTATCGAATAAGGATATTAAAAATGGAACAGGAGTTATCCCAAAATACAGGGCTATTTATTTAGATAGTTTAAAGAAAGAAAAGTATAAGATTATTAGTACGAATAATTTGTTTGATGAATTAATTAATAGATTTAATTCTTATAAGGATTTGGCAATAAATTTGAGTGAAAAGGATAAAAAGATTTTAAGAGATTATCAGGAAATTGGAGTGAAATGGTTATATAATATTTATAAATGTGGTTTTGGGGGTATTCTTGCGGATGAAATGGGACTAGGTAAATCAGTACAACTAATATATTTAATTAAAGAAATCTTAAAAGAAAAAAAAGATGTCAAAATATTAATAATTGCTCCAACTTCTTTAATATATAATTGGGCAGATGAATTTAATAAATTTGCTCCAGAAATTAAGTATAAGGTGTTTGCAGAGAATAGAAGTACTAGAAGACAAGATTTGGAGAATATAGATGATATTCAAGTTTTAATTACAACTTATGGTTTAGTTAGACAAGATAAAGAAAGTTATTTTAAAATTAATTTTGAACTTATAGCTATAGATGAAGCCCAAACAATTAAAAATGCTAATGCCCAAATGACAAAGGTTGTAAAAGAATTATGTGCAAATGTTAAAATAGCATTAACGGGTACACCTATTGAAAATTCAGTTATGGAGTTATGGAGTATTTTTGATTTTATTATGCCAGGATATTTAGTTAATTTGACAGCTTTTCAACGCAAATATAATATAAAAGATATTGAAGATGAACAATTAAAGAATTTAGATTCTTTAACTCTACAGATTAAGCCTTTTATTTTACGTCGATTAAAAAAGGATGTTTATAAGGAATTACCAAGCAAGATTGAAAATAATATTAGTATTGATTTAAATAAGGAGCAAAAAAGATTATATGTAGCACAACTGGAAAAAACTAAAAGAGAAATGGATGAAATTATTGCTGCAGAAGGATTTAAAAAAGGTAATTTTAAAATATTGCAGTTATTAACAAAATTAAGGCAATTGTGTATTGATCCGCGTATTTTATATGAAAAATATGAAGGTGGCAGTGCTAAAATAGAAGCATTAATTGATATTGTTAAAGGAACCATTGCTAATGGTCATAAAATATTATTATTTACAAGTTTTAAGTCTGCTCTTGATATCGTAAATATAGAGTTAGGCAATAATAATATTTCAACATATATAATTGATGGTTCGATTTCTTCTAAAAAAAGAATGGAATTAGTTAAAAAATTTAATGAAGATGATACAAATGTGTTTTTAATAACTTTAAAAGCTGGAGGGACAGGTCTTAATTTAACAAGCGCTGATGTAGTTATCCACTTAGATTTGTGGTGGAATCCTCAAGTTGAAAATCAAGCTACAGATAGGGCGCATCGAATTGGTCAAACAAATACTGTTGAAGTTATTAAACTGGTGTGTAAAGGTACTATTGAAGAACGTATTTTAGAACTTCAAAATAAGAAAAAGATTTTAAGTGATAAGTTAATTGAAGGCGAAGATAGAGATCAAAATATTCTTTCTAAGTTGACTGAAAGAGATATTAAGAACTTATTAACAATTGATAATGAAGATTGAGCAATATGTTTAATATAAAATGTATTGCTTATTTTAAACTAAAATATTGGATTTTTAATATAAATGTTTTCTAATGATAAGTAATTGTAAAATATATATAATTTAGTGTAAATTAATAATTTTTAAATGATATACTTATGTCAAGTGGAGTGATGAAATGGCTATTTGGGATAATCTTTTTAAAAATAAAAAAGAATCAAAGAAGATGGTTAATAATGAAACTATTGTTAATGATATAGAAAAGAAAGTTATTTATGATAATATAGTTTTTGCTGATGATGAATTAGTAAGTATTGCTGTAGATGGAATAATAGATTTAAATTCACCTTTAACTATAGAAAAATATAAGCATAATATGAGTGTTTTAGCCAAAAGAACTAAAGAAAAAAAAGAGGTAGAAAAGCTTATGCTTATTAGAGACGATAATTATTTTCCATTTGATTATGAATGGCGGGTAGCATCTGATGTCACTTGCCTTGAAAAAAGTTATTTGGAATTATCAAGGGAAGTAAGGGAATATTATGCTATTGAAAAATTTGATTTAGCTGGAGAAATTGAAGGCATTAGATTGCCTGTTAGTAAAGATGCATTAGATAAGGCTTTGTGTGAATTGGATTTAGATATGGTGGCACTTTTAGGTCCAGTTCATTTTCGTTCAACTAAACATTTTACCTTAAATACACCTTTAGGTGTTACAGGATCATATAATGGTGTAAGTGATAATAGAAATTTTACTATTATAGATAATATTGATAATTTTTTGAGTTCTGGATATGCTTATTCTGTTGCAGATCATGATGCATATCTAGATGTTACTCATGAATCATTACCTATTTCGAAAGATGCAGTTATTTTAATGGAGAAAAGTAAATATGATAATTTGATAAAAAATCCGCTTATTTTTGAACATCTTAAACAAAGAAGAGTTGTTTTATATAAAAAACTTAATAAAGAAAATGAAGTAAATGATTCTGAGTTTTTGGCTATTAATATGTTATTGTCAGAACTTGGAGCAATACCTACTAAGAGTGGCCCAAAATATTATTTTTATGATGAAGAATTGAAAAAAATTATAAAGGATAGTATAAAGAAATTGGCTAAAGATAATGGACTTTTATATGATAAAAGTCATAGTGGAAGTAATGGACATTTTACAGATTATTACGATAGGAAAAATTTTGATTATTTAAAAAGTATTAAAGAATTTGCGGACTTTATGAAAACTAAGTTTCCGGATAAAGCAGAATATTTTACTTTAAATAGTGTTAGGGATTCAAGTATGTCTTCTAAAATAGTTGAGAAAATTGGCCCAAAACTTTTATTAGATGCGATAAAAGAGTATAATTTATATATTCAGAGAAAATTTGCTGATAAGTATAATGAATATAAAAAAGATAGGAAAAGTATAACACCTGAAGTCAGCAATTATTTTAAATCCACAGTAAAACGGATTAGTAAGTATTATAATAATTTTGAAGAGATAAATTATTCTTATGAAGTTGTTACGCAGATTGAAGAATGTATTTTGCATTTTTATCAAGATAAAACAGTTAAAGAACAGCTTGAAGCAGCACATAAATTATGGGATGTGCTGAATAATAAATTGAATGTTTCTATTGAAGAAAATCCAAATGATTTAAATAATAGTTTTAAAATATAGATATTTTTATCTTTTATAACAGATTGCTAAAATAGAAAGATAATAAAAGAACCTAAATATTATATTGATGAATATTGGTTTGAAAATCTTAATTTGAGAGGACAATATAAAACTTATATAATGAATTACATTAAAGAAAAATATCCTAAGTATTATGATAATTATGTTACTATTTATCTAAAAAATAATAAAAAATATTGGGATAATTTAGCAAATGAAATCAATGATTATTGTGATAAAAATGGTATAAACTACATTAATTATTTTTATCATGAAGAGCTGCTAAAAAACAAGAAAGAAATGCAAAAACATAAATTGTAAGATTTATTTAAGAATGGAGAAAAATTATGAATCAAGATTTAATAAAATTTTTAATTGAAGCTAAAAAGCAAACTTATGCAAATGAAAACGTAAAAATGGGTGTATCTACGAGAATTGGATCACATGACTATGAATATAGTTCTCATGATATGACTTATCACGATACCTATTTTGGTGGTACAAAATTTATGGGAGAAGAAGTTGTTTATTTAGATGATACTACTCCTATCTGGGGTATGAACTATTATGGGGTTACTTTAGATGAATCTTTAAGTGAAGACGCAATGGACAAAGCACTTAGACCTTATGATGTGTTTAGCAAAGAAATTTCCAATTCAAGCAAAGACAGATTATAAAATGGATTATTCACAATATAAGTTAACAACTGAAATAAGAAATAAAACAGCAGGTATTATTGGACTTGGAACAATAGGCTCTAAAATAGCAGATATGTGTCAGGCATTAGGAATGAATGTTATTTATTGGAATAGAAGTGAAAAACAAAATAGTTATAAAAAAGTTGATTTAGAAACTATATTTAAAGAAGCAGATTTTATTTTTCCATCATTTGCTACAAATGATGAAACAAGCAAATTAATTACAGATGATTTAATCAATTCAATGAATGGTAATGCGTTTATTAACATAATTAATAATCCTAGAGAATTATATAATCATGATTTACTTCTTAATAGAGCTGAAAAAGAAGAAATAAGCTATGCTTTTGAATTGTATGGTAATGAGAAAAAGATGTATGACTACAAAGGAAATGTTATGGCTACTGCTCCTTATGCATTTTATACAAAAGAAGCAATTGATAGATTAGTTGCAATATGGTGTGATAATGTTGTTGCATTAGTTAATGATAAATTACAAAATGTGGTACAAAAGGAGAATAACTAATATGAAAGATATTCTTATAGTTACAGGTGGATCAAATGGATTAGGAAAGGCAATTATTGGATATGCATTAAATAGAAATATAATGATTTGTAATTTAGATAAAGAAGTATCTACTATTAATAATGAAAATTATAAAGAATTTATAGGAGATATTTCTGATGAGCAATTTGTTGAAACAATCTATAAAAGAAATTTCTGAATTAGGTAATATCAAATATTTAATAAATAATGCAGGGGAACCTTCCTTTAAATTACCTACTGAATATACTAAATATGATATAGAAAAATGTTTTAAAGGGTTACAAGGTATGATACTATGCTCTGTTAATACTTTAAGTATTAAAAATGAAAAAGATTTAAAAATAGTAAATATTATGTCATCAGCTGCCTTAAGAGGCAATAAACAAGAATCTGTTTATTGTGCTACTAAATGGGGAGAAAAAGGCTATACAGAAAGTTTAAAAGTAGCGTATAAAGGAACATCGGTAAAAATAATTGGTGTATATCCAGGAGGAATTAATACTGAATTTTATAAAAATAGTAGAGATTATGTTACAAAAGAAAAACAAAGTACTTTTATGAATCCTGATGAAGTAGCTAAAATTATATGTGACAACATATTTAGTAGTTTAAATTTGAATGTAGCAGATATAATCATTGAAAGAAATTAAGGTATTAAATATGAATAAAAAAATATTTAGTAATAACAATTTTAAGTTTAATTATTTCTGTCATATCAGGCATCATTTCTAATGATTTGATTATTGGAGGAACGATTTTTTAACAGGACTTTTATGTGCTTACTTTGCTAGTGAAGGGAAAATAATAAATTATTTGTTAATGGGATATGTTTCTTTTAAAAATAATTTATTAGGTATCTTTTTCTTTTACATATTTACTTTTTCTCCACTTCAAGTTAATGGCTTTATTACTTGGAATAAAAACTTGAATGATGATAAGAATGTTAAGGTACGAGAATTTACTTTAAAAAATTCTATTATAATAACTTTATCTTGCATAATAGGAAGTATTATTTAGTTGAAATTATTTCCATAAAAACGGATAAAGGAAAGGCTATTGAAAAAATATTAAAAATTGAAAATATATCTGACAATGATGTTTACTCTATTGGTGATGGTGCTAATGATGTGGAAATGATTTTAAAATATAATGGATATGGAATGAAAAATTCTGAAGAAATTATTTATAAAATAACAAATAAACTTTGTAACAATGTTGCTGAATTAATAGAAAAATTAAATTAAAAAATATCGAAATGAAATTTTCTGATTTTTTGAATAAAAGGAAAAAAACTGACTAATTATTAAGAAAAATTGTCAGTTTTATTTAATGTTTAATAATCTTTTTTCTATTAATCCCATAATTTCATATAAGATAAATGATATAAATATGAGAATAATAATGCCACTCATAACGATATTTAAATTAAATATTTGTGTTCCGTATATTATAAGGTAACCAAGACCTTTTTTACTAACTAAAAATTCACCCGTTATAACGCCGATGTAAGACATATAGGGAGAACTTATAAATAAAGGCTTTTTTGTTTAAAAACTTGCAAGTAATGGAGGAATTAGATGGGAAAAGCTAATTGTCCGTTTTGTAATAGTGGGAATACTTTTAATATTGCCTATGGTTATTTAGGGGAAAAGAAAACGAAGAAGAATTATATTAATCAGGAAGATATTGGATTAAATGAATCTTATCGTAAAGGATTCTTAAAATATGATTTTGATGGTTCAAGATTAATGAGCCATTTACCGAATCGGTATTGTAAAGACTGCAAAAATACTTTTCAGTCTAGAAAAGTTATGTACACAGTTGATATATCAATCATTAATTTTATCATTTGTACTAACAATAACTATTATAGATACATCCTTGATTTTAGTGATAAAGATAATCCAAAGTATTCTTTAAGAATCAATTGGGTATCTATTAAAGAAAATGAATATCTTACAATTGATAATAGAAATATGATTCTTTCTAGTTTTAAATCATACAGACCTAATCTATGGGATGGTCATTATGGTAAAAACTATGATTATGACAAATACTATTGGATATTAAAATGTACCTATTATAACGGAATTGATTATGTAAAAAGTGGTAATGATAAAGTTCCTGACAATTGGAAGTATTTTATCAAACCATTTAAAGAAATATTTGAAAGTGATATTTTTGATTTAAAGTCCTAAGAAATTAGGATTTTTTTCATGTTTAAAAATAAAAGAAAGGGTGATTATAATGGCTGTATTTAAAGTAGAAAAAACGAAAAATTTTACAATTATGAGTAATCACCATCTACAAAATAAAAATCTAAGTTTAAAAGCTAAAGGACTTCTTTCTTATATGTTATCTCTACCTAGTGATTGGGATTATTCACTTGCTGGACTTGTTTCTAACTCTAAAGAAAGTAAAACATCAATCAGAAATACGTTAAATGAATTAAAAGAAAATCATTATTTATCTATAACTAAGTTATATCCTAATCAAACTGAAAGTAAAAAGATTGAATATGTTTATAATATCTATGAAGAACCTCATTTAGAACCAGGTATACAAAAGCAAGATACCGAAAACCAATACCTTGATTTTCAATCTTTTGAAAATGATACACAAATAAATACTAATATACAAAATACTAAAGAACAAACAGATAAAGAAGATAAAACCAAAAATAAAATTTTTGAAGATAATCATAATTTTTTAACTATTGATTTAATAGATAGAAACTTGCTAATAAAAATCAAGTCTTTTTTGATAAAAATTTCAAAAAATT
>CAOKUH010000030.1 GCA_948472605.1 uncultured Mycoplasmatota bacterium | reverse complement strand
CAGGAGTAACAACAATAGATACAAGTAAAGTACATGAAATACCAATAAAGTTTGGTTTAAACAATACGAGTGATGAAAAAGAAGGAGAATGTACAACGCCGATGACATCGGGTGCAAGTGGCAATTGTAAAATAGGAGATTATATGACGCCACCAGCCTTCATAACCATGGAAACAAATGGTTTATGGGTAGGTAAATTTGAAACAGGGTATAAAGGAGCTACAAGTACAGCAGGAGCTCAAGTAAATTCAAGTGATAGTAGTAAAATTCAAATCAAGCCGAATGTCTATAGTTGGAGAAATATAACAGTAGGAAATGCGTTAAATGCTAGTTACAATTACAAAAGAGAATTAGATAGTCATATGATGAAGAATACAGAGTGGGGAGCTGTTGCATATTTACAACATAGTGTATATGGAAGTGCAACAAGTGTAAGAATAAACAATAATAATGCTTATATAACAGGATATGCAGGATCAGAAGAACCAACATTAGGAGTAAATACAAATAGTACTAGTATAGAAGGAAATAGGAATGAAAGTACGAGCTTAGGTAGTGATGGAACATATACAATCAATTATTTAAACCCAAGTAGTGTAATAGCTAGTACCACAGGAAATTATAGCGGAATCTATGATATGAGTGGCGGGTCTTGGGAATATGTGATGGGAGTAGGAGGTTCTATATCAAGCGGAAATGTAGGAATAACAGATGAAAATTTAGAGAAAAAATATTATGATTTATATGAAATATCATCAATTAGTAATGAATATCAACATAGAATATTAGGAGATGGAACGGGTGAATTTGGTTCTTTTGGAAGTATAAAAGACCCAGATAATGGAGTAAGATATAAATCAAGTTGGTATTACAATTATGCAGACTTCATTCGTTCGGGATATCAATGGTATGTAAGAAGCGGCGCTTGGCATAGTGGTATATCATCAGGTCCTTTAGCATTCAATGCTGGGAATGGACTAGCTATTGCTGATGTATCGTTCCGTCTAGTCATAGCAATATAACGAAATATTTATAGATAAAAAAAGAATTTACTGATATTATTAGTAATTCTTTTTTTTAATAATTTCATTTTGTGCTTCATTTTTTATATCTCTTTTAATAATTAGAATTAAAATAAATTACATTTTATATCTAAAAACTAAAAAAAGCCATTGAAAAAAAATAATAAATAATGTATATTAATAATAGGCTAAAGGGGCTGATTAGTATGAATAATGAAAAAAGTATTCAAGAAATTCCAATAGAGGATATTATTCCCAATCGTTTTCAACCAAGATTATCATTTAACGAAGAGGGAATAAATGAGCTAGCTGATTCAATAAAACAACATGGGATAATTCAACCTCTTGTTGTAAGACGTCTTGGAGATAAATATGAAATTATTGCAGGAGAAAGAAGATATAAAGCATCAACCATGGCAGGATTAACTAAAGTTCCTGTTATAATTTCTGATATAGATGATAATCAAAGTGCAGAGGTGGCTTTAGTGGAAAATATGCAAAGAAGAAATTTAACAGCAATTGAAGAGGCAAAATCATATAAAAACCTTTTAGATAGAGGATACTTAACTCAAGAACAACTTGCAGATAAAATGGGTGTATCCCAAAGTTCAATAGCAAATAAATTACGTCTTTTAAATTTAGATGAAGAAGTACAAGAAGCTTTACTTAATGAAAAAATATCTGAACGCCATGCAAGAAGTCTTTTAGCGATTGAAGATAAAGAAGAGCAAAGAAAATGGTTACAAAGAATAATAGATGAGAGATTAACCGTACGACAACTAGATATAGAATTAAAAAAATCTCAGGATAGCGATGGCAACGAAGATGAAGGAATTCCTCTTGTAAATATCAATCCTAATTTAGATGAAATAATTTCTAATGCTGAAGATATAAAAGTAGAACGACCAACCCACGACGTTGCTAGTATGCTTATACCAGAAAGTGGAATAAAAGAAGAACCTAAAATTATTGAAGAAAAAATAGAAGAACCAAAACTAGAAGAAAAAGCACCAAATAAATTCTTTAACTTCTTAGAAGATGAAGAGGCAAATATGGACGTAATTGAAACTAATGATATTTTCAATATACAACCAACATTAGATATACCAAATTTAGATACATCAGTTGAGACTAATAATATAGAACCAACTACAACAGAAACCATTTCTAATGAAAGTACGCCATCTATAGAAGAATTATTAAACCCTGTAATAAATAATACAGAAACTATCGAAGCACCATCTGTTTTTGATAATCCTATTTTAGAAAGTACTATAATTAATGAAAAAATAGAAGAACCAAAGAAAGAACCTGAAAATAATCATCAACGCATACTTAATATTAGAGATGAAAATGAACCAAAAGAAGAGATAGAAACTATTGATATTCCAATAAATAATGAACTAAAGGAAGAACCAATTATTGATATTTTAGAAGAACCAATAGAAAATAATCAAATTACAGAAATATTAAGCGAAAATAAAATAGAAGATTTGGAATCTACATTAGAATCATCATCATTTAAATCAATTTTTAATCCTGATGAAATAGTAGAACCAATTTCTGTTAGTGAACCAATTCCAGTAGCTAATAATACAATTGAAGAAATAACCCCAATTATTGAAGAAAATATCATAGATCCTTTAGATAGTATTGATAAATTAGAACCAGATTATGAACAAAGGCAAGAAGAAATAGCAGGTACAGACTTAAGAACTGCTATAAATACTATTAGAGAAACAATTAAAAATTTAGAAAATAAAGGCTTTATTTTAGAATTAGAAGAAGCTGATTTAGAAAGTATCTATCATATTACAATAAAAATTGAAAAAAAATAAACATATTTAGTGTTACTTGGAAATATCAATAAATAAATTAAACAATGCTTTAAAAAGTATTGTTTTTTTTACAGAAAGCAAGAAGGAAGTGTGATTCATCACGAAAAATAACATTCAACTAAGGAAATAACAAAAACCTATTTCCAAGTAACAAATGGCTATTATAAATATAAAATTAAATAAAGCAAGATATTCGACAAATGATTACAAAAAAATTCTAACCTGTATATTTATTAGAATTTTCTACTCCATATTATTAACATCTACATTTATAGCTTTACCCTCACTACCTTTAACATAATAAAAAACACTCGCCGAACCATTAGTAACAGGATTGCCTGTAACTGGATCTTGTAAAATTCCTAAAATATTACTTGGAGTTTCATACCAATTATCTTCTTTATCTTTTAAATAATCTTCAATAGTATTAACCCAAATATTCTTTGCCCACCTAGAAGCTTCATTTGATATTTCGCTTGCATCATCATAACCAAGCCAAACCATTAATAAAGCATCATTATTGTATCCAACAGTCCAATAATCAGTCTTTGTGGTACCTGTCTTTAAAGCATATTTTTTACTCATCTTACTTGCAATAGACAAAGCAGTAGGAGTAGTATAATTTTGAAAATTGGCATTACTTGTATTTGTTAACATTTCATTTAAAATATAAACATAATTTGAATTCAATACCATTTTTTTCTTATTATTATGTTCATACAAAACATTTCCTTTTAAATCCTCAACTTTTTCAATAAAATAATTATCTGTTAAATATCCTCCATTAGCCATCGTTGTATATCCATTAGCAAAATCAATCATAGACATTTCACTAGTACCTAAAGCAAGAGAAGGATTAGCCACTAAATCAGCTTTAATACCCATTTTTTCAGCTGTTTTTACTAAAGTATCTTCTCCTAAAAATAAATGAGTTTTAACAGCATAAATATTATCTGAATAAGCAAGTGCTGCCGCCATTGTAATATTTTTATTAGCATATATATCATTGTAATTAGAAGGCTTATATACTTTATTATTAGAAAAAACAAAGCTAGTTGGTTCACTTACAAAAGTTGAAGATGAAGTCATCCCTGATTCTAATGCTGCATAATATAAAAATGGTTTCATTGTTGACCCAACTTGCCTTTTAGCACTCAAAGCTCTATTAAATTGACTACTAGTATAATCCATACCTCCTGTAAGTGCCCTAACAGCCCCTGTATCGGGATCAATTAAAATACTTGCTACTTGTAAATCTTCATTAGTCACATTTTCTAAAATTTCATGTTCTAACTTAGTTTGGGCATTTATATCTAAGGTTGTATATATTTTTAAACTTCCAGAATCTAAAAGTGATGTTGGAATACCATTTATTGTTTCTAATTCCTTTAAAACAGCATCTTGATAATACATTAACATTTGTAAATTATTAGTTTCTCTCTTACCATAAATAGGTACAGGATTTATAAACAAATTATCATATACTTCTTGTGTTATTAAATTATTATTTAGCATAGTTAAAGCAACAACTTTTGCCCTTTCAATACATTTATCATAATTTTTAATAGGATTATAATTACTAGGATTTTTAGGAATACCAGCAAGCATCAAAGCCTCTTCTAAAGTAAGATCACTAGCATTTTTATTAAAATAATATTTACTAGCATTTAAAACTCCATAATTACCAGCTCCAAAATTTATAGTATTTAAATAACCTTCAAAAATCTCATCTTTACTATAATGCACTTCTAATTCTAAAGTTAAAAAAGCTTCCTCTATTTTTCTACTCCATTTTTGATCAAAATCTAAATACATATTTTTAATGTATTGTTGACTTATTGTTGATGCTCCTTGGACAATAGTTTGATTTTTGATATTCAAAAGCATTGCTTTGGCAATACGTAAGTAATCGAATCCTTGATGCTTATAAAAGTTTTTATCTTCAACACTAATTACAGCATCCTTTAAATAAGATGAAATATTTTCTAAGTTAACCCATTCACTAGTTCCACTACCTTGATAAATTAAATTTTCATCTTTATCATATATATACATTTGGCCTATATTAGTTAATTCTAACTTAGGGCTAAAATAAGCATAAGTATAAAGTCCAATCATAATTATTAAAAAGCTAAAAAATAAAAAAATACAAGATTTAGTCAAAAAACGTAATTTTTTCATGTAATTCACCTATTTTTATTATGATAAAAAAAATAAATAGTATACAATAAAAAAAATAGACAAAACTTCTAGTTTTTTTTTAAATAAAAATTAAGTTTACACTAGTAATTATAAATGATATAATGTCCTAGAAAAAAAAGAAGGTGTATTTATGTCTTTTAAAAAGTTTCTATTAATTTTTTATAAAAATAATGAAGAGGTATATAGAAACACTTTCAAAAATAATATAAAAAATGACAAAAAGCTAGAATTTAATATGTTAGATTATTATACAATTATTAACCTAAAAGAAGAAACTTTTTTTCGGGAAAATGAGGAATTTATTTTCTTTCTTGATATAAAAAATAAAAAATGTCAATTAAATTTAAAAGAAGAAAATATAACGTTTGATGTATCTGTTGAAGAATGTAATATTAGTTTTTATGAAGAAAAAGTAATAATTGAATATTTTATTGAGACAGATGAAGCAAGAAACAAAATTGTTATAGAAAAGAGTGATTAAAATGAATAAAGAAATAAATGAAATAATAAAAGATAAATATAGTGCATCATTAAATGCCGAAATATTAATTTCTAATCGTCCTGATTTATGTGATTACCAATACAACGGAACATTTGAATTAGCTAAATTAATTAAAAAAAATCCCTATGATATAGGAGAAGAAATAGTATTATCTTTAGAGAAAAATGAAAATTGTCAAAAAAAGTTTTCTAAAATAGAATGCGTAAAACCAGGATTTATTAATTTTACTTTGTCTGATGAATATATAAATGAATTATTAAATAAAATGAATGAAACTAATAAATTTAATATAGACTTACCAACTAAAGAAACAATAGTAATTGATTATGGAGGAGCTAATGTTGCAAAACCATTACATGTTGGTCATTTAAGACCAGCTATAGTTGGAGAATCAATTAAAAGATTATTAAAATATATGGGTCAAGATGTCATAGGAGATGTTCATCTTGGAGATTATGGACTCCAAATTGGCCAAGTAATATATGGTCTTTTAGAAGATAAAATAAAGCCAGAAGAAATAACATTAGAATTATTATCAAATCTATATCCCAAAATAAGTGGTATATGTAAAGAAAATGATGAAATAAAGGAAAAATGTGCAACTATAACAAAAGATTTACAAGATGGAAATACAATATATCAAGAATATTTTAAAAATATATTAGCAATATCAAAAACAGACATAAAAAAAATATATGATTATTTAGATGTATCATTTGATCTATGGTTAGGTGAAAGTGATGCTTATAAATATATATCTAATGTAACAAAAGAATTAGAAGAACAAAACTTATTAAAAACTAGTGAAGGCGCTAGGATAATAGATGTAAGTGAAAAGACAGATAAAATAGAAATACCACCATGTATTTATCAAAAAAGTAATGGTGCATATTTATATAGTACAACAGACTTAGCGACAATTTGGCAAAGATGGTTAGACTATAAACCTAATAAAATATTATACATAGCTGATAGTCGTCAACATCTTCACTTTACTCAAGTATTTCGTGTTAGTAAGAAATTAAATACTTTAAAAAATATAGATTGTGAATTCTTAGGACTTGGAACTATTAATGGAAATGATGGAAAGCCATTTAAAACCCGTTCTGGAAATACGCCAAAGTTAGAAAATCTTTTTGAAGAAACAAAAAATATCTTCTTAAATAATGGAGAATACAATAAAGACTATAAAGAAGAAGATTTAAATAAAATAATAAATTCAATTATCAAATTTGCCGATTTGCAAAATAATCGTGAAAAAGAATATATTTTTGATATTGAAAAATTTTCCAAAACAACTGGTAAAACTGGCCCATATATCCTATATACCTATTTGAGAACTAAAAAAATTGTAAAAAATAATGAAAGTTTTATAGACAAGTTATCAAAAACAATATATAATGTTCACGACCGAAACTTAAGATTAAAGATTTTAGAGTTAAATGAAATCTTAAATTATGCCTTTAAAACAAGGATGCCTTCGGTTGTTGCAAATTATTTATATGAAATTTGTGTTTTAGTGAATGCATTTTACGAAAATAATCATATTAATAATTTAGAAGATATAAAAAAGAAAAGTGATTGGGTAACTTTACTAGATTTAACAACTAAAATAATTTATGACTTATTAGATATCTTAGTAATGGAAATCCCATCAACAATGTAGGAGGAAAATTATGAAATTAAAAGATATGAGTAAAGAAGAATTAGAAAATATGTCTTATGATGATATTGCTTTTGCTATACTAACGGAAAAAAATAAAAAAATGAAAATTATTGACTTATTCAAAGAAATAGGTTCACTTATAAACTTATCAGAATCTGTAATAGAAGATAAAATAGGTGATTTCTTTGAAATGTTAACTTTGGATAAAAGATTTATTATGCTTGATGACGGATCTTGGGATTTAAGAATACGTCATGCTCAAAATATTGTTATAGAAGATGATGAAGATGAAATAAGTGTTGATGATGTTGAAGAAATAGACTCTGAAGAAGAAATCGAAGAGGAAGAAATTTTCTATGACGAAAATGATGACGATGACTCTGATGATGACTTAAAAGATTTAGTTGTAATCAGTGACGAGGATGATGAAGATACAATGTTATAAAGTTACCTTTTTTTATAATTTATAAATAGAAAGAGGATGAAAATATATGGAAAATAGATTAGAAGCTATCTTAAAAAAATACAATGAAATAAAAACGGAATTAATGAATCCAGAAGTTATGCAAGACTTTAAAAAAGTTAATAAATTATCTAAAGAACAAAAAGATTTAGAAGAAATTGTAAAAAAATACGAAGAATATAAAAATACCCAAAATGCTATCAATGATGCCAAAAGTTTAATGAATGATCAAGAATTACATGATATGGCAGTTATTGAATTAGAAGAACAAACTAATAATTTAGAAAAAATAACTAAAGAATTAGAAATACTATTAATTCCTAAAGATGAAAACGATGGAAAAGATGTAATTATGGAAATTCGTGGTGCAGCAGGTGGAGATGAAGCAAATATTTTTGCTGGAGATTTATTTAGAATGTATACTTACTATGCTGAAAAAAATAATTGGAAAATAGAAGTTATAAACGAGATAGAAGGAACAAGTGGAGGTTTTTCTCAAGTTGAATGCCTAATAAAAGGGGAAAATGTTTATTCTAAATTAAAATATGAAAGTGGAGCTCATCGTGTTCAAAGAGTTCCCGAAACAGAATCTGGCGGAAGAGTCCATACATCTACTGCAACTGTTGTTGTAATGCCTGAAGTTGAAGATATAGATTTTGAAATTAAAGAAAGTGATTTAAAAATAGATGTATACCATAGTAGTGGTGCTGGAGGACAATCTGTAAATACTTCAAACTCTGCTGTAAGAATAACCCATTTACCTACAAATACAGTAGTTACTTGTCAAAATGAGCGTAGTCAAATGAAGAATAAAGAACAAGCCATGAAAATTTTAAAATCAAAAATATCTGACAATTTAGAACAACAAAAAAATAATGAATTAACAGAAGAACGTAAAAGTAAAGTAGGAACTGGCGATCGTTCAGAAAAAATAAGAACATACAACTATCCTCAAAATCGTGTAACTGATCATCGAATTAATTTCTCAATAATGGAATTAGAAAGAGTTATGGATGGTGGACTTGAACCAATTATTACAGCCCTTATTACAGAAGATCAAAAAAGAAAATTAGAGGCACAATAATGTTTAATAAGAAAACATTAACTGACCTAGATATAAAATTACTAAAAGAACAATTTCCTAAAGATTATGAACAAAAAATAGCTAAAATAAATGAAGGCTATCCTATTCAATATATTATAGGAAATGTTCCTTTTTTAAATGTATTAATAAAAGTAAACCAAAATGTTCTAATTCCTCGTTTTGAAACAGAATACTTAGTAGAAAAAATTTTAAGAAAAGTTGAACATTATAAAAACGATAATCTAAAATTTTTAGATATTTGTACAGGAAGTGGATGTATCGCTATTGCCATTGCTAAAAATACTAAATTTATTTGTCATGGTTTAGATATATCTGAAAAAGCTTTAGATTTAGCAAATGAAAATAGTGATTTAAATAATGTACAAGTAGATTTTCAAAAACACGATATTTTAAATGAATCATTAATTACTGACTATGATATTATCATTTCTAATCCTCCCTATATTAAAGAAAATGAACCAATTGATAACGAGTATGAACCTAGGATTGCTCTTTATGCTCCGAATGATGGTTTACTATTTTATCAAAAAATATTAACTAAAATAAAAAATAAACCCAAATTAATAGCGTTTGAAATAGGAGAGACACAAGGAGATTACATATATCATTTAGCAAAAAAAATTTTTCCAGAAGCAAGAATTTTTTTGGAAAACGATTTAAATGGGAAAGAGCGCTATATTTTTATCGAACAAAAATAATTCTAAATAAAATTTACAAAAATGTGATATAAAGTGATGATTTTATTGCAAAAGTGTGATAAAAAGCGACAAAATCATTGCAAAAGTGTGATATACTTGATTTTAGGAGTTGATACTATGCAAAGGTTTATAAGCGATGATTTAATTAAATGGAAAAAATAGTAAGGATAGAAAACCTCTTATATTAAAAGGAGCAAGACAAGTTGGAAAGACATATATTTTAAAAGAATTTGGAACAAATAATTATGAAAATATTGCTTATTTTAACTTTGATCATGATGAAGGCTTACGAGAGTTGTTTCTAAACACTAAAGACCCAAAAAGAATAATTGAACAATTATCTTTGGCAAATGAAAAAAAAATAAATCCTAATACAACTTTAATCATTTTTGATGAAATCCAAGAATGCTCAAATGCTCTAAATTCATTAAAATATTTTTGTGAAGAGGCTAAAGAATATCATGTAACTTGTGCTGGCTCACTTCTTGGAATAAGACTTTCTAAAACTTCATTCCCAGTTGGAAAAGTAGATTTTTTAAACTTATATCCTATGACATTTAGTGAATTTCTAATTGCCGATAATTCCGAAAATTTAGTTGAAGTTATGAAACAAACTAAGGAGATAAAGGAAATTCCTAAATTATTTGCAGATATGTTAATTGAAAAATTAAAAATATACTATATTATTGGTGGAATGCCTGAGGCTGTATATAGTTGGGTTAATACTAAAGATATTGAAATTGTTAACAAAATCCAAAAGAATATTTTAGATAGTTATGAAAATGACTTTTCCAAACATACTGATTCCAATGAAGCAAATAAAATATCATTGATTTGGAATGGTATCCCATCGCAACTAGCAAAAGAAAACAAAAAATTTGTATATCAGGTTGTAAAAGAAGGAGCTAGAGCTAGGGAATACGAAGGAGCATTAAATTGGTTAAATGCTGCAAATTTGATTTCTAAATGTTATTTAGTAAATAAATGTGCTTTTCCTTTAAAAGCATATCATGATTTATCATCGTATAAAATTTATATGAACGATGTTGGTCTTTTAAGAAGAATGTCTAATTTAGATAGTAAAATTATTTTAGAAGGTAATAAGCTCTTGGAAGAATTTAAAGGATCATTTACTGAAAATTATGTTGCTAATACTTTAAAATATTTATTAAATGATTCTCCAAATTACTATACTTTTGATAGGAAGAAAATCGATTTTGTAATTCAAAAAAATAATATTATAATTCCTATAGAAATAAAATCAAATAAAAGCACTAACAATAATAGCTTAACAAAATATAATGCCAAAAATGCTAATGAAATTTCATTTAGATTTTCTTTAAATAATTTAAGCAAAGATGGTAAAATAATTAATATTCCCCTTTATTTTATTGAATATATTAATAATTTAAATATAGATTAGAAAAATTTTCCCTAAATTTTAAATTATTCGCCCTCTTGACAAATTAGTCAAGAAAATGTAAAATGTAAGAGAAGTAATAACGTTAGTCACATTTAAGTCACTTGTATATCATATGATGTTATTAATAAAGGAGTAAATAGAATGATACAGCTTATTTATTATATATTGTTTATAATTGCTTTATTATACGGACTATATTTTGTTATAACAGGCTTATTAGCTTTCAAGAAAGATGAAGATCAAAAAATTCGTTCATTTAGAGCTAGAACTAAATTTGCAATAGTAATAGCTGCTAGAAACGAAGCAAAAGTTGTTGGAGACTTAATTAAAAGTTTAAAAAGTCAAAACTACCCTAATGATTTATACGACATTTATACTTTTGTAAATAACACTAAGGATGACACATTTGATGTAGCAAAAAAAGCTGGCTCTAAAGCAATAAATGTTAATGTACCAGTAAAATCAAAAGGAGATGTCTTAAAATTTGCTTTTGATAAACTAAAAAATAAAGATTACGATGCATATATTATATTTGATGCAGACAACGTAGTACATCCAGATTTTTTAAAACTAATGAATAATACTTATTTATCTGGATATAAAGTAGCACAAGGAAGAAAAGATAGTAAAAACATAGAAGATAATTGGTTAAGTGCTAGCCATTCAATTTTCTATTATATTCAAAACTTCTTCTTTAACAAAGCTCGTATGAAAATAGATTCTGCTGCAGCCATAAATGGAACTGGCTTTATGGTAGCAAAAGAAATAATTGATAATGATGGTTTTGAACCTAAAACTATTACTGAAGATATTGAACTTTCAATTCAATGTGTATTAAAAGGATATAAGATTGCTTATGTCGAGGATGCAATAACTTATGATGAACAAGTATTAAAATTTATGGACTCATGGCATCAAAGAAGCCGATGGAGTAAAGGAATTATCGAATGCTTTAGAATTTATAAAAAACCATTATTAAAAAAGATAATTAAAGAAAGAGATTTTGCAAGTTTCGATAAATTAATGTTTGCTATTGCACCTCATATTCAAGTTTTAAGTGTTGGCTTAACTTTAATGCTAGGAGTATTCAATATCTTAGGAATTGAATTAAACGATTTATTTTCTTACTTCTTTTCTTTAGGTTATGTATGTTTTATGATTGGCTATCTATGTTGCATAATAATGAATATGTTTGTAATTGTTTATTACAAAAGAGATATTGAAACAACTATGCATGGAATATTATTATTTATTGTATTTTTCCTAACATGGATTCCAATAAACATAATATGCTTATTTAAAAAAGATTTAAGATGGGTAGAAATAGCTCATAATCGAAAAGCAAATTTAGATGCTTTAGTAAATGAAAAATAATAAATGTATAAAATTTAAAATAATAAGACATAATTATTTAGGTGAATAAAAATGAAAAAAATAATTATAGTCTTATTTTTTTGTACGTTAATAATGTTAATAAGTAAAGGTGAAGAGGTATATATAATACCAGACAATGCTATAAGATTAAGAGTAATAGCAAATAGTAACACATTTGAAGATCAAAAAATTAAAATGGAAATAAAGAATAATATAGAAGATATTTTAAAAAATGAATTATTATCTGTCATTAATAAAAATGATGCTAATAATGTAATTAATTCCAAAATATCCGAAATAGAAAATATGATAAATGATTACAATGTAAAATTTAAAATAAACTATGGAGAAAATTATTTTCCAGAAAAAAACTATAAAGGAGTCAAATATGAAGAGGGTTATTATGAATCTTTAGTAGTAACACTAGGAACTGGTTATGGAGATAACTGGTGGTGTGTTTTATTCCCACCTCTATGTTTAATGGAAGCCAAAATAGACGACAATACTGATATAGATTATGGATTATTTGTTAAGGATATATTTAATAAATACATGTAATTTTTTTAAATCTCACTAGTATATTTAACTAGGAGGTTTTTTTAATGAAAGAAATCTTAACCATTTTAATTATAGCCATAGCTTTAAGTATGGATACATTATCTTTGTCATTAGGAATAGGAACGGGGAATATATCTAAGAAAAGATGTTTAATTTTTTCTTGTTTAGTAGGAATAATGCACTTTATAATGCCCCTTATAGGTTCTTTTATTGGCTTAAAACTTGTAGAACTATTTATGCTGAAAAGCAATTTCCTTCTTGGAATAATTTTAATTTATTTAGCAATAACTATGTTAATAGAAATAATTAAGCCAGATGATAAACCTAAAAATTTAAAATTATTCAATATGTTTTTATTTGCCGTTGGAGTATCTATAGATAGCTTTTCTGCAGGAATAGGGCTAAATGCAATCACTAATAACATGATATTTGCTGTAATAATATTTTCTATAACTAGTTTTTGCTTTACCTACATTGGCTTATTAATAGGAAAATATGCCAACCGACTATTAGGAGTGTATGCAACAATTTTTGGGGCAATATTATTACTAATAATTGGTATATTTCATTTATTTAAATAACAAATACATAATTTGCAAAATATTCCATAAAATTATATAATTAAAAATATAAAGGAATGTGATAATATGCAAAAATTAATTATAAAAGGTGGCGCCAAATTAACTGGTACAATTAAAATAAATGGTGCAAAAAATAGTGTAGTTGCTCTTTTACCTGCAGCCATATTATCTGATGAAGAAACAAAAATATATAATGTTCCAAATATTACAGA
Source organism: uncultured Mycoplasmatota bacterium (assembly GCA_948472605.1). Taxonomy (GTDB): domain Bacteria; phylum Bacillota_I; class Bacilli_A; order RF39; family UBA660; genus MGBC108787. The sequence goes on along the minus strand of CAOKUH010000030.1, from coordinate 203 downwards.
TGTAAAAGTATTAGAAGAAATTATTAAATTATTAAATGGTAAAATATCTTTAACTGATGAATATATAAAAATTGACTCTCATAATATCATAAATTCTACAATTCCAGAAAATTTATCCAATAAATTAAGAGCATCCTATTATTTTATGGGAGCGTTACTTTCCAAGTTTAAACATGTAGAAATATACTATCCTGGAGGTTGCA
>CAOKUH010000029.1 GCA_948472605.1 uncultured Mycoplasmatota bacterium | reverse complement strand
AAATCCAAATAACTATGTTAAGTTTAATAATGAGATATGGCGAATCATCGGAGTCATGAATAACATCACCGATAGTGAAGGAAATGTTGGAAGTCATATTAAAATAATAAGAAATGAAAGTATAGGTAGTTATTCATGGGATAATAAAGCCAGTGGTGTAGGTTCATCAACAAGTAATGACGGAAGTAATGATTGGACAGATAGTGCCCTTATGAATGTGTTAAATAACGGAGCATATTATAATAGAACCAGTGGTAATTGTCCAAGTGGACAATATGGAGCAACAACAGCATGTGATTTCAGTAGTAATGGATTAAGTGAAGAAACAAAGAACATGATAGCCAGTGTTGTATGGAAACTAGGAGGACATTCAACATACCAAGTAGCAGCAAGTGTGATATATGGATATGAAAGAGAAAGTAGTGTATATAGTGGACGTCCAACAGAATGGACAGGACGTATAGGATTAATGTACCCAAGTGATTACGGATATGCAGTTGGTGGTAGTGTTAGAGAAAGATGTTTAAGGACTGATTTAGATAGATACAATGCAAATTATTGTAATACAAATGATTGGTTATATAAAAGTGGCACATATCAATGCTCGTTGATGCCTAGTAGTGGTTTTAGCTATAATGTGTTTGGTGTGAATAGTCGTGGTTCTGTCAGCTTCGCTACTATGAGTAGTATCAATGCTGTCCATCCAGTCTTGTATCTAGAATCTAACGTCGAAATAATAGGTGGCGACGGAACACAAGAAAATGCATTTGAACTTAAAAACATGAGTTAGAGTGCCCAAGTACGAATATGTGCTGGCGCCAGTTACCAACAATATAAGTTTTAAATTAAGCATTCTTAGTAATCTAGGATTGCTTTTTAAATTGGTAAAAATTTATTAGATTTTAAAATGACAAAGAGGCGTTAGACATGATATAATATATTTCGAAATGGAGATGATGATTTCATGAAAGTAATACTTTTACAAGATGTTAAGAAACAAGGTAAGAAAGATGATATTTTAGAAGTTAGTGATGGATATGCTAATAATTTTTTAATTAAGAATAAATTAGCAGTTCCGTATTCGAAAAAGAGTAAAGAAGTATTAGATAATGAACTTGAAACGCGTCGTCAGGATGAAGAATGCTTAATTAATGAATGCCTTGAAATAGCTAAAGAAATTCAAAAAAAAGAATTAGTTTTTTTTCTTAAAGCTGGAAAAAATGGTCAAGTTTTTGGCTCTATTTCGACTAAACAAATTAATGAAGAGTTAAAAAAATTAGGATTTAATATTGATAAAAAATGTATTCGTTTAGAAGAAAGTTTGGATACTTTAGGAAGTTATCAAGTTTTGATTGAACTTCATAAAAAGGTTAAGTTTAAAATAAATGTTAGAATAAAAGAAAAGTAGAAAGTTGGTGAATATATGGCTGTAAAACAAATGCCACAGAATATTGAAGCTGAAATGAGTGTTTTAGGTGCTTGTTTTTTAGATAAATTTGCTTTAGAAAAAGTTATCGAAGAGACAGATGCTAATATGTTTTACAATGATGCCAATAAAAAGATATTCGCAAGCTTAATTGAACTTTATAAATCAGGGACAAATGTTGATATTACAACTGTAGCAAATGAGTTAGATAAACAGAAAAATCTAAATGCTGTAGGAGGAGAAGATTATTTAAGTGAAGTAATTGATTCTGTAGTAAGTAAAGCAAATTTGGATGCTTATATAAAAATTATTAAAGAAAAGGCAATTAGAAGAAATTTAATTGATACAGCAACGAATATAATTACGGCAACTTATGAGGAAGATAAAGATTTAACTTTTTTACTTGATAATTCTGAAAAAAAGATTTTGGATGTTGCTAAAGCTCGTACAACATCAGAATTAACACCAATATCAGAGGTTTTAAGAAGAGCTCAAAATAATTTAGAAGAACTTGCTAAAAATAAAAGGGCAATTACGGGTTTAGAGACGGGTTTTTATGAGTTTGATAAGGCTACTAGTGGTCTTCATGGAGGAGAATTAATTATTTTAGGAGCTAGACCAGCTGTAGGTAAAACTGCTTTTGCTTTAAATATTGCTACTAATGCTGCCATGACTACAGATAAAGCCGTTGCTATATTTAATCTTGAAATGAGTGCTGAACAACTTGTTAATAGAATGATTAGTGCAGTTGGAGGGATTGAAGGAGATAAACTTAAAACAGGAATAATGAATCATAATGATTGGAAAAAATATAATGAAGCTTTAAGTGAACTTGCTGATACCAATATATATATTGAAGATAATGTTTCGGTTACGGCTCCTGAAATAAGAGCAAAATGTCGTCGTCTTGCTAATAGTGAAAAAGGTCTTGCTTTAATTGTAATAGATTATTTACAATTAGTAACGACTGGTGGGAGAATGGAATCTCGTCAAGTTGAAGTATCAGAAATTTCTAGGTCATTAAAGAAAATGGCAATTGAACTTAATGTACCAATTATTGCTTTAGCCCAACTTACTCGTGGTGCTGAGCAGAGAAAAGATTCTAATCAACCAAGACTTGTTGATTTGCGTGAATCAGGTTCTATTGAACAAGATGCTGATTTAGTAATGTTTTTAAATAGACAAGACTATTTTGAAGAAAAAACAGCAGATAAAAAACCAACAATTGTGCCAGTAGATTTAATTGTTGCAAAACATAGACGTGGTTCAACTGGGGCGTTCCAAATATTATTTGAACTTGATAAAAGTTGCTTCAAAAACTATCAAAGAACAGAAAATGAAGAAGTATTTTAAAAAAGGGTGATAAAAATATGAAAAAAAGTGATGTAACAAAAACTATAATTTTGACGTTAATAATAGGTGTATTTATGTTATCGGTGGGTTTAGCTACTCGTGATTTTGATTATGCTAAGACTGTTTATCAAGTTTATTTAAATGGAAATAAATTAGGTATAATTGAAAGTAAAGATGAGTTATATGCTCTTATAAATGAAGAACAAAAGGAAATTAAAGAGAATTATCATGTCGAAAATGTTTATCCCCCAAATGGTTTTGTAATAAATGAATATAATACTTATGATGATAATCTTACAACTGCGAAAGATATTTATGAAACTATTAAAGGTCAAGAAGATTTTACAATAGAAGGATATACTATTAAAATAAAATTTAACGATGATTCTAAAAAAGAAGATTTAGTTTTATATGTACTTGATGAAGAAATATTTAAGAAGGCTTTACTTAGTGTTATTACAGCTTTCGTTAATCGTGATGATTTTTATGCATACATAAATAATGAACAAACTCCTATAAGTGATGTTGGTTCAATTATTGAAGATATGTATTTTGAAGAAACGATTACGATTAAACCATCTTTTATCAGTGTTAATGAAAAAATTTATACTGATGCAATAGAACTCTCACAATATTTATTATTTGGTTCTAATACACCTAATGAGCAATATATTGTAAAAAAAGGTGATACTATTTCTTCTATTTCTTCTGCAAATAAACTTAATACACAAGAATTTTTAATAGCAAACCCTACTTATAAAGATGAAAATAGTATATTAACTATTAATGATAAAGTAAATATTACCTTAATCAATCCTATTCTTACTTTGGTTGAAAGTGTTCATACAATATCAGATGAAGAGCAAAATTATGAAACGGAAACAGTATATGATTCTTTAAAGTCAGTTTCTTTTAGTGAAGTTACACAAACTGGTATTACTGGTATAGAACGTATTTCTAAAACAACAAAAATAGTAAATGGAGAACAAAACCAAGGTGTTGATTCGATTAGTTCAGTGACGATAAGAGAAGCTCAAAAAGAAATTGTAACAAAAGGTGGATTTCCTCCTAAAGGACATTATGTTGATAATGGAAAAGTATGGGGGTGGCCAACTAATCGTCCTTATATTATTACAACAGGATTTGAATGGCGTTGGGGAGATTTCCATAATGCTTTAGATATTTCAGGAACTGGTATGGGCTCACCGATTTATGCTTCTCGTGGTGGTACAGTTGTAGAAATTAATAATACATGTGCTAATGTTGGTTCTTATCGTAATAGTTGTGGTAGAACTTATGGAAATTTTGTAATCATAAGTCATGGAGAAAATTATTATACTATGTATGCTCATTTACTACAAAATGTTGAAGTAAATCCAGGTGATACTGTTACTAGAGGACAAGTTATTGGCTATATGGGAAGTAGTGGTTCATCAACAGGAGCGCATTTACACTTTGGTGTTTCAAAAGGATATCCTGATCAAGGGTCATGGTTAAACCCATGGAGTGTATTTAGATAATGCGAGTTGTTGTATTAGCAAGCGGATCAGATGGGAATTCTACGTATATTGAAACAGAGGAAGTAAAATTTCTAATTGATTTAGGGAAAAATGCGAAATATATTAAAGAAAAATTAGAAACAATTAATGTTTTACCTCAAGATATAGATTATATTTTAATAAGTCATACACATAAAGATCATACTAGTGCTTTAAAGACATTTGTTAATCGATATAAAACAAAAGTATTATTAAGTCAACAAATGTTTTATGATTTAGAGGATATTAAAGATTATGATAATATAGTTATTTATGAAGACGATATTTATTTAAAAGATATTAAAATAAAATCGATAAAATCGTCGCATGATGCTCCTGATGCAAGAAATTTCCTAATTCAGTATAAAGAACACTCTGTTGTTTATGTTACAGATACGGGTTATATTAATCGAAAATATTTTAATATATTAAAAGATAAAGAAGTTTATTTATTTGAAAGTAACCATGATATTGAAATGCTTATGAATGGACCTTATCCTAAATGGTTAAAAACACGAGTAGTTGGAAGCTTAGGCCATTTATCTAATAAAGATTCAGCATTCTATTTGACGAAATTGATAGGACCAAATACCCAAAAAATAGTATTGATGCATTTAAGTCATGTTAATAACACTGAGGAAAAAGCTATGGAAATGATTAGTGATACTTTTTTAGAATATGATATTGAATTTAAAGATATAAAATGTGCTAAACGTTCTGAAATAACTGAGGTTTTATCATGATAAAAATAATATGTTTAGGTAAATTAAAGGAGAAATACTTAGTAGATTTAGTTAATGATTATTTAAAAAGAATAAATAAGTATCATAAGATTCTGTTAACAGAACTTAAAGATGAAGAATCTTTAGATAAAGAAGAAAAGAGTATTTTAAAATATATAGATACTAAAGATTATATTGTGACTTTAGAAATTGAAGGAAAAATGTTTACTAGTTTAGAGTTTGCAAACTTAATTGATAAAACATTTATTGATTATAGTAATATAACATTTATAATTGGAAGTTCGTTAGGCTTATCAAAAACTATAAAAAATTTAAGTAATTTGTCTTTATCTTTTTCAAAGTTGACTTATCCTCATGGATTATTTAGAGGAATTTTATTAGAACAAATCTATCGCGCTTTTAAAATAAATAATAATGAGAACTATCATAAGTAGTTGATGTTATATATAAGTATAGATATGTTTTTAAAAATGTTTTAAGCTAGAGAATATGGAGCAGTCAAAGTTAGAGAGAAGTGTTTAGAAATGAAGAATATGAATAATGAATTAAAAAGATTATTTATAGTTTTAGGGTTATATTCTTTATCAGGGGGTATATTTTATATATTTCAAGAATTATGGATGGAAGAAAATAATTTATCAATTGGAACAATCAGTAACGTTTATAGTTTATGTGCAATATTGGCTGTTTCAACCATATTTTTAAGTTCTAATTTAATAAAAAAAGACCAGCTAAAAAAGTTTTCTTGTTTATTATTTTTAACCAAAGCAATTGTAATGTTACTTTTATTTATTTTGAATAAAACGGGTTTAAATATTCTTATTAAGTTTTTAATTATGCTAGATTATGTTATTGATGTAGAATTATGGGCATCTTTTTATCCTTTGATTACTCAGATTAAAAAAGATGATAAGATATATGCTATTAAAGATTTAGTTTATGATGCAAGTTACTATATTGGAGTGTTTATAACTGGGGTAATTCTTGGTAAAAATATTGGCTTTATTAACATAGACTATAATTTTTATATATTAATTGGTTCTTTAATTACCTTTATGGCTTTTGTTATTCTTTTTCGTACTGATATTCAAAAATATAATAAAACAGATAGTGTTGATAACTCAAATGGTTTATTGTTAGTAGTTAATAAGATAAAGAAGGATAAGATATCTAAACTATACTTATTATTTGTATTGTTTGGGAGTATTTCTTATAATTGCGTAACAAGTTTGATGATTCTTATATTAGCGAATTATTTTAACTTTTCAGAATACGCTATTTCAAATTTTAGTATAATATTAGGTTTAGGTGCTGTTTTAATAGGATCATTGGTTCTCATTAAGTTAACATTTAAAAATAATTATATAAATATAACATTAAAATATGGAGTTAGAGTTATTTTATATATTTTAGCATTTATATTTAATAGTAAATTATTAATTTTGCTTTCATTTATATATGTTAAAATTAGTGGAGATACATATATAGATGTTATAGAGTCGCCTTATGTAAATCGTTATGATGATAAGGAACAATTAGCATTTAATAATTTGAATGAAATGATTGATTATGTCGGAGAAAGTATTGGAATATTTTTATGTGGCTTAGTGATAATTTATAATTTGCGATATATTTTCTTAATAGGAAGCATTTTTGCATTAATTCAAATAATATTTGCTATGTGGGCATTATATTTAAGAAATAAAGAAAGTAGTAGGTAGTAGTTATGTTAAATAATGATTGGGATCAAAAGTTAAAGATAGTTTTTGATAGTGATGGTTTTAAAAAGTTTTATCATATTGTAGAAAATGAGTACAATACTAAAACTATTTTTCCACCAAAAGATTATGTCTTTAATGCTTTAAAGTTAACACCTTATAGTGATGTTAAAGTAGTTATTGTGGGACAAGATCCATATCATGGAGTAGGTGAAGCACATGGTCTTTCTTTTTCGGTTCAAAAAGGAATAAAGATTCCTCCTTCTTTAAAAAATATTTATAAGGAACTAGAAAATGATTTAGGGATTTTACCATTCAATGAAGGAGACTTGACTTATTGGGCTAAACAAGGGGTACTTATGTTAAATGCAGTACTTACAGTTGTAAAAGATACACCAGCAAGTCATAGGAAACTTGGTTGGGAAAGATTAACAGATTATATAATAAAATTATTAAATAATAAAGAGGAACCAGTTGTCTTTATTTTATGGGGTAATTTTGCTAAAGAAAAAAGAGCATTTATTACTAACTCAAAACATTTGGTAATTACTTCTGCTCATCCTAGTCCTTTTTCAGCAAATTATGGTTTTTTTGGAAGTAAACCATTTTCTAAAACTAATGAATTTTTAGTAAAAAATAATTTGAAACCAATTGATTGGGATTTAAGAAATGATCATTAATGGTTGTTTTTTTATTTTAAATTGTTATAATATAAAAATCTGTAAAAAATGAGAGGTATTATTATGACATTATATGAAAATTTATATTATCAGCTTGGTGAATATCCAAAATTTTATCGTTTTGAAGGAATTAATTCATTTAATCATTTTTCTTTTACTACGGGAAGTATTTTAGAAAATGTTAATAATTATATTTATTTTTCAGAAAATATTAGGCATCATTTTTATTATGTATCTAAAAGACTAAAACAATTAATAGATAATGAAATACTTAGTGATGTAGATTATAAAATTACCAAAAAAACTATTCATAATAGAGATAAATTTCAAGAAATAATTAATAAAATAGAAACATCATCTTTTAATGATATTCAATTAAGCATTGAATGTTTAGTTTCTCCGTTAATGAAAATGTTAATTAAAAATAATTATGTTTATAATAGTAAAAAAGAACATGGTGATTTAAGAATTGAGCGAGTTGATAAGTCTAATAGAAACGGAGGTTTTGGTTTTTATGGAGAATGGTTAGAATTAGTTCATTTTTTTACTTATATTTTTGCTTATCAAAAAATTACCAAAGAAGATTTGATAACGTATATTTATGGTTTTAGAGATAAAAGTATCAATTCTAATTTAAAGATTAATCCAGTTTCTTTTTTAGCTAATCCAATTAATAGAATTAAAGTTGTTAATGATAGTTTGAAAGACGATTTTAGTAAATATAATTTGATGAATATCATAGAAAGAATTATAGAAAAAGAGTTATATTTTACAGGATCTTATTTAGATGTTTCTAAAAATGTAGCAATAAAAAAAATAATGCAAGCTTATACTTTAGAAAGAGAGTATATACTTACATCTTTAAATGAAAATTACGAAAGAAAATTGAAATTATAGTTTGAAATCATCATAAATATCATCATTCATGTCTTTACCATCAAAGAAAGTATTTATTTTAAAATTATGCAATTTAGCTATAATGTTAGAAGGGAATTTTCTGATATAATTATTTAATTCATTAGTGTTTTTATTATAATAATTGGTTATAGAAACAATTTTTTCATCTGATTCTTTAATAGAATTAGATAAGTCTTTTAACTCTTTATTGCTTTGAAGTTCAGGATAATCATATTTAAATTTACTTAAAGTATTAAAAGCTTCTTTTAATTTCCTATCCATTTCAAAGTTAGTTATTTTTTTTTCTTTGAGTTTTAAATAATCTTTAAAGTATTCTTTTCCATCGTTTAGACTAGATTTAATTATACTATCACCTTTTAGTAGCATGTCATAGCGTTTTCTTAAAGTCTCATCAATTATACTTTCAGCTTTTTCTATTTTAGTTTTTAAAAATTGCATTTTGTTATAATAAGAAATATATAGTATAGCAAATGACGCTATTATAATAATTAAAATTAATAATATATTCATGATTTCATCTCTATTCTTTAAAAATATTATATCATCTTTTTTATTATTTGAAAATTAATGTTATAATTTTTGTTAAGAAAAGAGTGTTTGATATGAAAATAAAGTGTATTCCTGTAGGTTATTTACAAGCAAATTGTTATATTTTAGAAAAGAATAATAAAGCAATTTTAATTGATCCTGGTGATAATGAGGTATTGATTTCTGAAAAATTAGGGGAATTAGAATTAGTTGGTATTCTTGTTACGCATAATCATTTTGATCATGTGGGGGCTTTAAGTTATTTTGAAGATAAATATAATTTAAAACATAACGAAAAAGTAGAAGGATGGAATTATGAAGTTATTGAAACGAAAGGTCATTCTAAAGATTCGGTTTCTTTTTACTTTTCACAGGATAATGTTTTGTTTACAGGAGATTTTATTTTTAAAGGTTCTATTGGGCGAATGGATTTACCTGGTGGAGATGAAGTGGATATGAAAAATAGTTTAGAGAAAATAAATGATTTTGATGACAACATTATTGTATATCCTGGACATGGGGTGAAGACTATTTTGCATGAGGAAAAAAAGTTGTTCAAATACTATTTTTAATATAGAAAAAATATAAAACATATAAAATAGCAATACTATTTAGTATGTTTTTTTATTAAGTTGTTTGATACAAGCAATGTAAATAGTATTTGATTAAGTTCATTGAATACTTGTAAAACTATGTAATTTTTCTTTTAAATTGTATGTAAAAGGAACTGAAATTGGTAATAACTCATTTTTGATGAAATAAAAAAAGTGCCGATAAAAGTTGGCCTTTTTAATGTTTAAAATGTTTTTTCGGAATAAGAATGACTATAATTAATTCTTTCACCAAATTCAACATAATTTAAGTAAATTAGTCTAATTAAATACCATATTCCTGTATTTGGATCACTGATAATTAAATGATCTTTACCAGCCTCTTCAATTATTCCAGTGTATATTTTATCTTTCCAATCAGATGAATCAGGATAAGATACATAGGCTTTTACTCTTTTTCCTTTATTTAGTCTTAGAATGTTTTCAATATAGCTTTGTTCCATATCTAAATCAGTATTATAACTTATATTTCCAGGAGGAGTATTTCCTTGAAAATTTCCATTAAATCCACTATTATCACTAGCACCAGGAAAAGTTGGATTTTGATAGTAGCTACCATTCATTTTAATTTCACCTCATTAATTATTATGTTAAAGGTTTTAAAATATGCAAAAGTTTGTTAAACTAATAATGGTGAATAATATGGATTTAAATATTGATTTAAAAAGTATTAGAGAAGCTATAACAAAGAAAAATTTTTATGTAAATAGTATAGTTTTGATATTTGGGGTATTTTTGCTAGCCATAAATTATAATTTATTTTTAGCTCCTAATGAATTTGTAATAGGAGGAACTAGTGGACTGGCGATTTTATTTAAAAAATTGTATGGTTTAGATACTGCAATATTTATTAGTATTACAAGCTTTATTTTAATATTATTATCTATTGTATTTTTAGGATGGAAAGAAACTAGACGTTCTATTATTGGGTCTATATTGTATCCATTTTTTGTATCCTTAACTATGCCTATAGCTAGTTACTTATTACCATATTTAAAATTTGATAATATGATTATTATTGTGTTAATTGCAGGAATTTTATGTGGAGTTGCTAATGGCTTAATTTATAAAACTGGTTTTAATACTGGTGGTAGTGATGTCTTAATGAAAATTATTAATAAATATGCTAAAGTTCCTGAAGGAAAAGCTGTTTTTTCAATAAATATAATTATTATGGTATTTGGTTTTATAGTATTTGGTGCTAATAAGTTTATATATGCTCTTATTATATTGTTTTTAAATACAACGATGATTGATAGAATAATTATTGGTGTTTCTAATAGTAAGTTATTTTTTATTTATACTAAAGAAGAGGAAAAAATTAAATCTTTTATAATGAATGAATTAAAAACTGGTGTAACAATTTTTAATACTAAAGGTGGATATAGTGGAGAAGATGGTCACGTTTTAATGTGTGTTGTACCTAATAAAAAATATTATTTGTTTAAAGAAATGGTTTTAGAAATAGATAAAAATGCTTTTTTTGTAATTAATGATTGTTATGAAGTTACAGGTGGGGTTGGAAAGCGAAATTTACCATTTATTTAAGTGTTTTTTCATGTTATAATTATGTATATAATATGAGGTGTTAATACGTGAATTTAATTGAAGTAAAAAATTGCTATAAAGTATATAATAATGGTGTTACAGCTGTCGCTGATTTAAATGTTACTATTGGAAGAGGCGAATTTGTATTTGTAATAGGAGCAAGTGGAAGTGGTAAGTCTACTTTTATTAAAATGTTATATCGTGAAGAAAAACCAACTAATGGTCAAGTTTATGTTGGGGGAGTAAATGTTGCCAAACTTCGTAATTCAAAAGTTTTTAAGTTAAGAAGGAAATTGGGAATAGTTTTTCAAGATTTTAAACTTTTGCCTAAATTAACTGTTTATGAAAATGTTGCTTTTGCTTTAGAATCTATTGGAATGAATAATAGAGAAATTCGTCCTAAAGTTATTAAGGCTTTAGAAAATGTTGGTTTAAAGGATAAAATGCGTAGTTTTCCTAATCAATTATCTGGTGGAGAACAACAAAGGGTTTGTATTGCTAGAGCTATTGTAAATAATCCTAAATTATTAATTTGTGATGAACCAACAGGAAATTTGGACCCAGATATATCTAGAGAAATAGTTAGTATATTAGAGAAAATTAATAGTGAGTATGGAACTACAATTATTATGGCTACTCATGATAGAGAAACAGTAAATAGAATGAAAAGAAGAGTACTACTATTAGAAAATGGTGTTCTTGCTAGCGATGATAAGGAAGGAAGTTATAAAGCTCATGAAAGCAATTAGAATATTTACGCGTGGTATTCGTGATTCTGTTAAAAGCGTTATAAGAAATTTTAGTTTATCTACAGCAGCTATAACTTGTAGTAGTATTACACTTATATTGGTTGCTGTAGCTATGATTATTTCTTATAATGTTAAAAATATAACAATAGATTTAGAAAAAGAGTTAACGATTGTTGTTTATATAAAAGAAAATGCTTTAGAAACTGAAATTAATGAATTAAGAAATAGTTTAACTCATATGTCAAATGTTGAAAGTCATGAATATAAAAGTAATGAAGAATGGAAACTTGAAATGAAAAATTACTCTGATACATTTAATACTGCTCTAGATTACTTAGATGATAATCCTTTATTAAATTCAATTATTGTAACAGTAAAAGATGTTAACTTTTTAAAATCAACAACTGAGGATATAAAAAAGTTTGATTGTGTTAAAAGTGCAGATTATGGAGAAGGAATGGCAGAGAATTTAGTTAGTATTTTTAACGTTGTTGAAAAAGTCACTATTATTATTGTTTTAGCATTAGTTCTTGTTACGGCTTTCTTAATTGGTAATACAATTAAATTAACGATATTTTCAAGAAGAAATGAGATAGAAATTATGCGACTTGTTGGGGCAAGTAATATTTCTATTAGATTACCATTTCTATTTGAAGGATTATTTTTAGGTATATTAGGTAGTATTATTCCAATTTTAGTAACAATTTATGGTTATGTACTTTTATATGATCATTTTAATGGGCATTTATTTACTCAAATAATTCGTTTAGTAGAACCTTTTAATTTTATTTTATATGTTTCAGGTCTTTTACTAATTATTGGTGCCGTTATTGGTATGTTTGGTAGTTATAGAGCAGTAAGGAAGTATTTGAAGATATGATAAGAAAATATTTAAAGAAAATATTTAATTTGCTAATGCTTATTTTGCTTATTTTTTCTTATATAGTTGCACCAATGCCTGTTAAAGCAGCAGGTATTATAAAGGATCCTAAAACACTTGGAGATTTGCAAAGTAATTTAGCAGAACTTAAAAGACAAAAAGCGGAGAATGAGCGAAAAACGGAAGCAGCTAAAAAAGAAATTCAAGATAAGAAGAATGCTATTAAAAATGCTGAGAAAGAAATAACACAAGCTGAAGCTGATATAGAAGCTGCTGAGAAGAAAATTGAAGAGTCAAATGCTAGAATCGAAGGCCTAAAAGAACAAACTGAAAAAATATTAAAAGTATTGCAACAATTACAAAGTCAAAATGTTTATTTGAGATATTTATCAGATTCTTCATCAATTACGGAACTTGTTATGCGCATAGCAGCAGTAGAACAAATTACAGAATCTAATCAAAAAAATTTAAAAGAATTAGAAGTTTTAATAAAAGAAAATGAACAATTAAAAAAGGAACTAGCCGAAAAGCAAAAGAATTTAGAAGCTAAAATAGTTGAGTATCAAAAAGCTATTGAAAAATTGTATGGTAATATCGAATCTTATGATAAATTTGAATTAGATATTGATACACAAATTAAATTGGCTCAAGATCAAGTTGATGATTATGAGAAAAAAAGTAAAGACAAATATGGCAAGATTGTTCCAAGTGCAACATTAGAAGAATTATCAGATATTCCTTATAATGCAGGATGGCTGAAACCACTTAATAGTGGAGTTGTAACAAGTACAGAAGGTTATAGAACACACCCTATTACAGGGGTAAAATATAGCTTCCATAATGCTATAGATATTGGAAGAAATGCTGAAGGAACTCCTGTTTATGCCGCCGCAGCAGGCATAGTATCTGGTATTGTTAGAAGATATTCTTGTGGCGGTAATATGGTTTATGTTCAAGTTGTCGTTGGAGGAGTAAGATATACGACTTATTACTACCATTTATTAGAGATTAATGTTAAAGTTGGTCAAACTGTAACTCAAAATACTATTATTGGAAAAGTTGGTGGATATTCGACTTCGACAAGTCATGGAGGGTATGATACTTGTACTACTGGAGCTCATTTACATTTTGGTGTAGCTAAAGGATTCTATTCAGGTAGTATTCCAACATCTAGTGTAATTGTTCCTCCTGGATTTAATAATAAAGTTGGATATAGTTGGTCGACTAGGACAGCTTATTATGGGTAAAAATAGGAGTTTTTGGCTCCTATTTTTGTATTTTACATTCATTTTCATTACAAATAAGTTTTTCTTCCACGTTTTTTTCTGAATTAGAACATTTTAAATATATTT
>CAOKUH010000028.1 GCA_948472605.1 uncultured Mycoplasmatota bacterium | reverse complement strand
ATCCACAATCTTATACTATGGCTTTTACTTTCATTTCCTTTTAATACTCCATTTACTAACATTCTTCCTTCTACTGGTGTATAATCTCCTTTATCATATGTTGTATTTGTTTCTTCTAAAGTATTTAGTATTGCTTTTGTTCCATTATCTATTGATATAGCTATATACTCGCTATTTAATCTATTTTCTACTTCCATCATTTCTAAACTAATATTATAACTTACTTCACTATTACATTTATTTTCTATTTTAAATATATATGGTTCTATGTTAGAGGCTTCATTATCTGTTATGGGATATGCATTTCTTAAATTGATTGCATCACTTTCATCAGTAAGTGTTAACTTTAAACAACCACTTGTTATGGTATTTATTCCTTCTTGAGCTATGTTTACATTCCATAAGGCAAATGATATTCCTATTAAGAAAGCTGTTATCGTTATTATACTTATTCCTAAATATATCTTTTTTTCATTACTCATACTTTATTACTCCTCTATTGTACTTAATTATATCCTAATAAATATGGGTAATGCAAGTATCATATTTCGACAAAAAAGTGATGTAACTAAAAAAACTTCATGACAATTGAAGTTCTCTTTCATATAAAATAATTTTATTTTGTTGTAATGATTTTTTTACATCTATTACTCTTTGGTTACTGGAACCTTTATATTCTAAATTAGGATTATGTAATTCATCAATATATCTACCATCTATTAAAACATCAATATAATTTAAAATTTCATGATGTTTTAAATCTTTATCAAAAATATATCCTGTCCATACCCATATATTTTTATCGGGATATTTTTCTTTAAATAATTTAGTCAATTTTAAAGTTCCTTCAATATTTTTGGGATGCATAGGTTCTCCTCCTAAAATTGATAAGCCTTTAATATAATCTTTATTACTTAATTCTATTATTTTATTAATTGTTAAATCGTTAAATTCTTTTCCTTTATTAAAATCATGTGTTTCAGGATTGAAACAATTTTGGCAATTAAATTCACAACCTTGCATAAATATTGAAACTCTAATTCCTGGACCATTAGATATATCCATTTTTCTAATTTTATTATATCTCATTTTTATTCCTCATTATCTTTATTATCGATATGAATAACTCTTTCTTTTATTTCTTGAGTTCGTCCTTTGTTCCAAAAGTTAGTACCAATATATCCACAAGTTCTTCTAGCAACATTTAATTTATTATGATCTTTATTATTACAATTTGGACAATACCATTCTAAATTTTCATCAATTAAAATTTCTCCCGTATAGCCACATTCTTGACAATAATCAGATTTAGTATTTAATTCTGCGTACATTATATTATCATAAATAAATCTAATTACTTCAATAACTGCCTCTAAGTTATTAGTCAGATTAGGCGTTTCAATATAAGAAATTGCTCCTCCTGGACTCAAATTTTGAAACTCACTTTCTAGTTTTAATTTAGTAAATGCATCTATTTCTTCAAATACAGGAACATGATAGCTATTGGTAATATAATCACGATCAGTTATTCCTTTTATAACACCGAATCTTTCTCTTAACGCTTTAGCAAATTTATAAGTGGTTGCTTCTATTGGGGTCCCATAAACACTATAATCAATATCCTCTTCCATTTTCCATTTATTACAAGCATCATTTAAATGTTTCATAACTAATATACCGAAAGATTTACCTTCACCATTGTCTGTATGAGAATGCCCTGTCATAAACTTAACACATTCATATAATCCAGCATATCCTAAAGAAATTGTAGAGTAACCATGATGTAATAAATCATGAATCGATTCTCCTTTTTTTAGTCTGGCAAGAGCTCCATATTGCCATAAAACTGGTGCCACATCACTTAAAGCTTTAGATAGTCTTTTATGACGAATTTGTAAAGCTCTGTGACAAAGCTCTAATCTTTCATCAAAAACATGCCAGAAAGTATCTAAATCTTTATCACTAGTAAGAGCAATATCAACTAAATTAATTGTAACAACTCCTTGATTAAATCTACCATAATATTTTGGATTACCTTCCTTATCAACAAATGGTGTTAAAAAACTACGACATCCCATACAAGGATAACAATTCCCATTACCATTTTTATCAATTTTTAAACTTTTCATAATTTTTTCAGAAATATAATCTGGAACCATTCTTTTGGCAGTACATTCTGCAGCAAGTTTTGTCAAATACCAATATTTACTATCTTCATGAATGTTGTCTTCTTCTAAAACATATAAAAGTTTCGGAAATGCAGGAGTTATATAGACACCTTGTTCATTTTTCATACCTTTTATTCTTTCCTTAAGCATTTCTTCAATAATCATGGCTAATTCTTCTTTGTATTCCTCAGTTTCTCCTAAATACATACAAACACTTAAAAAAGGAGCTTGACCATTAGTAGTTGTCATCGAATTAATTTGATATTGAAAGGTTTGCACACCATCTTTTATTTCTTTCTTTAAATCTTCTTCAGCATACTTTTTGATTGTTTCTTTATCAAGTTTACGATCTTGATATTTTTTTAAATATTCATTATAACTATCTCGAACAAAAGGCGCTAAATGAGAAAGCGTTATTGTAACTCCTCCATATTGGCTAGAATTTACTGCTGTTATAAGTTGAGTTGCAATAGTTGCTGCGGTTAAAAAGCGATGGGGTTTTTCTATCATTACGCCATTTAAATTAGTTCCATTTTGTAACATATCTTCTAAGTTCATAAGACTGCAATTATGTAGGGCATTTTGGGCAAAATAATCTGCATCATGAAAATGGATTATACCATCATCATGAGCTCTAACAATATCTTCAGGTAACAAAAATCTTCTGGTAATATCTGTACTAGTAATTCCTGCTAAATAGTCTCTTTGTGTAGTTACTACTTTAGCATTTTTATTAGAATTTTCTGTATTCCAATATTCATTTTCTCCATCAATTAACTCTTTTATAGCTAAATCTGTTGTATTACTTTTTCTTACTAATTCCCTTGTATAACGATAAGTAATATATCTTTTTGCTAGTTCATATTTTCCTATGCTCATTAATTTTCTTTCAATAATGTCTTGTATATCTTCAACAAGCATCCTTTTTTTACCTAAGCCTTCAATATATTTTATAATATTTCTAATTTGTGTTCCACTTACTCCTTCATCCTCTTCAACTTCTTTATTTGCTTTCAAAATAGCATTTTCAATTTTTTCTGGACAATAATCAACCATATGCCCATCTCTTTTAATAATCTTCATTTTTACCACCTCTATAATTTAGTTCTAGATTAAGTATAGCATTTTATAAAAAAACATAATGTTGCAATTGCAACTTTTTGTATTTTTCTATATAATTATTTTTAGAGGTGCGAAATGATTAAATTGTTTGACAATATAAGTCCTAAAAATATGGAAAAGTTATTTAAATTATTTGAAACACATACCCTGCATTTTAAAAAGAATTCTTCCATTTATTCTCTTATTAAAGGAGATAATTGTATCGGCTATATTTTAAGCGGTTATATACAAATCATCAAAATTGATGACAATGGAAATAAAACTATTATAGAAGAGATATTAGAAGAAAATATTTTTAATACTACTATATCATCTTTAAATAATAGCGAATATGATATAATTGCTAAAGAAGACACAAATTTACTTTTAATAGATTATCAAAGAGTTTTAAGTATTAATGATATAACAAAAGATTATTATTTACAATTTATTAAAAATTTACTAAAAATCACAATTGATAAAACGGAAGAAAAAAATGAAAGAATTGCTATTTTAACAAAAAAAACTATTAGAAATAAATTATTAGAATATTTTAATATAGCTGCTTCTAAACATGGTTCAAAGTTTATATATTTACCATTTAATTTTATTGATTTAGCAGACTATTTAGCAGTTGATAGAAGTGCTATGTCAAGAGAGTTAAGAAATTTAAAAGAAGAAGGTTTTATTGAAATAAAAGGAAAACGTATTACATTACTATATGATAGATTTGGTAATTCAGATAAATTAATTAACTTTTAAAAAAAATACTAAAGTAATTGACTCTAGTATAATTTATCTAAATAACATAATTCCTAAAAATGCTAGATAAATAACTAAAACAATATATCCATTTATTTGATCTGATTTAGTTGATTTACCATTAATACCTACTGCCATTGTGGCTAAATATCCCCCAATTAATCCACCTATATGTGCAGCGTTATCTATTCCTGTTAGCATAAATCCTAAAATTAAATTTAGGGCTATTAGAGGGATAATTTGGTTATACAAAGCATTTCCTAAATAAAGACGATAGTGATAGCCAAAATATAACATACTTCCTAAAAGACCAAATATTGCTCCACTTGCTCCAACGGAAATACCAGTATTAAATAATGAAGACATTAAACTTCCACTTATAGCACTGACAAAATAAATTGTTAGAAATTTCTTTTTTCCCATAAATTTTTCTAATTGAAGTCCTATTATACATAATGAATACATGTTAATAAGAAGATGGATAAAACCTGCGTGCAAGAATGTTCCAGTTACAAGTCGCCATATTTGTCCACTTTTAATAGCTGTGCCACTAACTGCTCCTAGTTTATATAAAGAATAAGAACTAAAGCTTCCTTTTCCAATTATAAAGCTTAAAAAGAACATGAATACGCATATAGCCATTATTAAATAAGTTATTATAATTTTTTTAGGTTTAAATGTCGTTTCATAAAGACGATTATTTTTTTCTGTTTTAGCATTTATATCTTCCGTAACATTTAAAATTAAATCTAATCCTTTACTATCTTTAAGTAATTTATTTTCAATTCCAGGAAAATATTTTTCAATTTTAGGTGTTTCTTTAGAACTTACATCTTTTAAAAATATCGATTTAATATTTTTTTCATCTTCTAATTTAATATCATCATTAATATCTAAAAATATATTAAAAGTACTCATTGAAAATGATACAGTTTTTCTTTTTATCTGACGCATGACGTTTTTAATTTTTACTAAATCAAAATAAAATTGTTCTTTATTATGAATATAATTAGAATTAATACGAACTATTTTATACTTTGCTTCAGTATTTTCTAGCCATATTTCATCTTTTACTCCGTTGACAATTATAGGAGTATAGTTTTCTTCTGTTATAAAGTAATGAACTAAGCGCATTACGATTTCATCTTTTTTAGTAATTGTAATTGTATTCATATTATTCTCCTTCTTAGTAATATTATTTTAGTATATTTCATATTTTTAGTAAAGAGGTGATTTTGTGCTTTCATTTTTTTTAACTATGGGTTTTATAATCACTCATTTTTTACTTGTTATACCTATAAAAAATATTATTTTAAAAGACAAAATAGATAATGATTTTTTATTTATCTATTTAAGTAATATTATTCTATTACTTGCTTTTATTTATTATTTTATTATGGTTAATAATTTATTTTTTTCATTCTTTTTAGCTTTATTCTTGATGATATTTTCATATCTATTTATTTATCATGTTAAAAATATTTTAGGTAAATATCAAATTTTTAGTCTACCCTATTTTATTTTTTGTATTTACACTTTTGTGACAATTTTAAAGTTATGTTTATTCTAACTCTTGTAAGTATTCTAAAAAATAATTTGGTAATGCACTTTCAAAAAACATGTTTTTTTTAGTTATTGGGTGATCAAATGTTATAGTTTTAGAATGAAGAAACTGACCTAATTCCTTGATTACTTGATGATTATAAACAGGATCATTAAATACGGGATAACCAATATATTTCATATGAACTCTTATTTGATGGGTTCTCCCTGTTTCAAGTTTTAAGCTTACTAGAGTGTTATTTTCATACCTTTTTAAGACTTTTAAATGAGTTATAGCATTTTTAGAATTATTTTCTGTAACTGTCATTTTTTTACGATTTGTAGTATCTCTACCAATTGGAGCATCTATTTTAGCTTCATTATACGGAAATACACCACATAAAAGAGCAATGTATTCTCTTTTTACTTTATGGTCTTTAAAATCTTCTGTTAAAATGTTATGAGCTTTATTTGTTTTAGCAACTAACATTAATCCTGAGGTATCTTTATCTAAACGATGCACAATTCCTGGACGTTCTTCACCATTTATGTCACTTAAATTTTTTGTATAATACATTAAACCATTAGCTAAAGTATTTTCTTTATTTCCTGCACCAGGATGAACTACTACTCCACTTGGTTTATTTATTACCATTATATCTTCATCTTCATAAATAATATCTAAATCCATCGGTATTGGAGTAACGTCGCTATTATTTTCATAAGGTTTTATAATTTCTACTATGTCGCCTTTTTTTACAATATAGCTTGGTTTTACTTGGGCATTATTTATTAAAATACTACCATCTAATAACATTTTAGAAATAGTACTTCTAGAATAATCTAATTTTTCATTTAAAACTTTATCAATACGTTCTTTATCTACATCAATCACTATTCTTTGCATTATTATCTTCTCCTTTTAATATCGCAATTATTAGAAGAAATACTCCTATAACAATAAATATATCAGCAAAATTGAATATTGGATAATTATATGAAAATATTTTAAAAGATAAAAAATCTCTTACATAGCCTAAGAATACTCTATCTATTAAATTACCTACTATACCTCCAATAATTAAACCAAAAGCAATATTATTTCTTTTATTTTGTTTAAAGTTATACATATAACGATATATTATAAAAATAGCAATTAGTGATATTAAAATTAAAAATTCAACTTTGTTGCTAAACAAACTCCAAGCAGCTCCATAATTTTCTATATAATGGATGGAAAAAAAATTCTTAATAAGTATTACTCTTTCATTTAATGAAAAAAAGATACCAATTAATATTTTGGTAATTTGATCAATGATTAAAGTTATTACAGCTACTAAAAATATTTTTCGGTTCATATTCTTTCTTCTTTCACTTTAGTATTATAACAAATAAAATGATTATATTTCAACTAATATGACATCAGCTCCGATTTTTTTTATTTGATTCATATTTACATTTATTTCTTCGTTATTGCCGAAAAAACGAAAAAATCTTTTTTGTTCAACAACAAAATATTTTACTACTCCATTTTCTTCAAGTTCAATATCAATAATTCTCCCTAATTTTCTTCCATCAATAAGACTTACGACATCTTTTATTTGTAAATCAGAAACTCGCAATTTTTACCACCTTTGTTTAAGTTTATGAAATTTCCAGAAAAAAAGAACTTATTTGTTCTTTTTTGATATTTATTTTATTTGGTTCCAGTTGATCCAAAAGCATTTGCTCCTCTTTCAGAATCTTCTAATTCTTC
Organism: uncultured Mycoplasmatota bacterium; assembly: GCA_948472605.1. Classification (GTDB taxonomy): domain Bacteria; phylum Bacillota_I; class Bacilli_A; order RF39; family UBA660; genus MGBC108787. The sequence continues at coordinate 7,095 of CAOKUH010000028.1, read as the reverse complement.
CGTTTCAATAAATTTGGCTTTTAAATATGGAGTTATAATAAATTGAGCTATTCTTTCATCTGGTTCAATTGTTTGTATTTCATTACTATGGTTGTGTAGGGCTACCATTACTTCTCCACGATAATCAGAATCAACAACACCAACTTTATTAGCTGGAGCTAAGTGTCTTTTACTAGCTAAACCACTTCTAGCATAAATAAGTCCTGCATACCCTTCTGGTAAAGCAAATGAAAGTCCCGTAGGTACTAATTTTGTTTCGTGAGGATTAAAACTCCAAATAGAGTCAATACACGCATATAAATCTGCTCCAGCAGCATGATTTGTTCCATAAGTTGGAATTTTAGCATTTTCTTTTATTTTTTTTATTTTTACTTTTTCTTCTAACATCGACATACACCACTTTCAATATTTTTTAATTCTTCTTTATTCGCTAATATATCAGAATTATCTATATATAATATTATTTCCTTATTTTCATTTTGTAAAGTTTTTTTCACATCTATAATTCTTTGATTAGAACTTCCCACATAACGCAATTTTTCATTTGCTTTACTTAAAATAAATCTTCCTTCAAGTAAAACGTCTATAGAATCTAATATATCTTTTAAATCACTATCATTTTTTACTTGTTCCATTAACTCTTCCCAAGTATATCCTGTGTAAGACCAAATAGTTTTAGTGGGATAAAGTTTTTTTACATTCGTTACGAGATTTCTAATATTTTTGCGATTTTCTGTATATAATGGATCTCCCCCTGATAAAGTAAGTCCACTACACCAATCATTATCAAGTTCATCATAAATTTCTTTTATTGCATTATCATCAAAATTCAAACCATCAAGAGGATCCCAAGTAATAGCATTTTGACAAGATGGGCAATGATGGGTACAACCACTAGTCCATAAAACTACTCTAAGTCCCTCTCCATTTAACATATCAGCTTTAGTTATATTATGGTATTTCATAATTAAATCCTTTCTACATTGATTTTCGTTCAGCTATTTCAGCCATTTTAGCTTTATTTAATCTTGTATCTCCATGAACTCTAGAATATGATAAATATCCGTTCATTCTATCAATTTTAGTTAAATCTGTGCTACCACATTTTGGACAAGTATCCATATCTAATTCTTCATGGCCACAATTATTACAATATGATAAAGATAAATTAACACCTTCATAAAATCCTTTTTCCATTGCTCTTTCAATCATAGTAATCATTGCTTCTTTATTATAACTTAAATTATAGCGTACATATTGTATTCTTCCTCCACGGAAGTAATCCCAAAATCTTTCTTCTAAATCTTGTTTCTCTATTCCATTAATATCTTCCCAAACTCCACAATGGAAGGAATTACTAACATATTCTCTTGATGATACTCCCTCAATTATTCCATATTTTTTTCTAAATTGTTCAATTTGAACGCCACATAAATTTTCAGCTGGTGTTCCATAAATGGCATATAGGATGTGATCTTCATTCTTGAATTCAGCTATTTTTTTATTAATATATTTCATTACTTCTAATGCAAATTCACCATCTTCAACAATTGTTTTACCATTGTATAAAACTTGTAATTCATTTAACGCTGTTATTCCAAAAGAAGCTGTTGCCGATTCCAATAGTGGAGCTATATTATCACTTGGCTTTAAATTTCCTTTATAAAAACCACCTTCACAATAAGCTAATGGATTAGTACTTGCTTTTTTCTTTCCCAAATAATTATAAGTTCTTATATGAATTTTACGAATCATTTCTAAATAATAATCTAAAACTTCATAAAAGTCTTGTTGTTCTTCACGGGATTTAGCTAAAATCATTGGCAAGTGAAGCGATACTGCTCCGATATTGAATCTTCCTATAAATACAGGTTTATCATCTTTATCAGCTGGTTCAAATCCACCTCTTTCAAAGTAAGGACTTAAAAAAGCTCGACATCCCATTGGACTAACAACACGTCCATATTTTTTATACATTTCTGGAACATATCCTTCACCTGATAATGATAAATAATCAGGATACATAGTTTTTGAACTACATTCAACTGCCACTAGAAAATTTTCACGTAAAACTTTTCCTTCACCATGTAAATTCTTATCATATAAGAATACTAATTTAGGAAATAATGTTGGTTTTTTATATCCTTCCTTACCTTGACCTTTTTGATGTGTTTCTAAAATAGTTTTAGCAATTAACTTACCAAAACGACTAGTATCTATACCAAAAGTAAAATTAACAAATGGATAATCTCCACGAGAAGAACCAACACTATTAAGTTTATATTCAATTCCTTGATATCCTTGTTCACACTCTCTTATAGTTTTCTTTAAAGCATAGCTTTCAGCATCTTCACATATAGCTTTATCTCCTAATATATCTAAATATTCTTGATAATATTTACGATATGTTTTCTCAGCATATGGCGCTAATATACTATCAACTTCTGGAACTGTAAAACCGCCATATTGCATTGCTGCTGTATTTAATATAACATCTCCCATTACATCAAAAGCTGTATCTAAAGTTTTTGGTTCATTATACCAAAGATTGCCCATTTCAAATCCATCTTTCATAACTGTACCAACATCGCATAAACAGCAGTTCATAGTATCTCGTCTAGCACTCATATCGTGAACATAAATGTAACCATCTTCACATGCTTCAACTTCACTAGTAGTTAAAAAGAATTTCTTATATAATTCTTTATTTAAAGAACCATATACTAAACTTCTTTGAGTTGCAACTAATGCACTATCCGTATTTGAATTTTCCTTATCTCCAATATAATTTATAGCTTGAGCTTTTTTATAAACTTTATCTAAAATATGAACAAATTCTTTTTTATAATTTCGATATTCACGATAGCTTTTAGCTACTAAAGGATTTACTTTTTCTAAAGCTGCTTCTACACAATTATGAATTTGTTGAACTTCTGGATTAGTTGTTTGAGTTTCTAATAGTTCAATTACAATAGAAACAACTTCATCCTCGGCTTCTTTTGTTAACTCAACCATTACTCTTTCTGCACTTTTACGAATTGCTATTTTTATTTTCTCTGGATCAAAATCTTGTTTATTGCCATTTCTTTTTATAATTTTTATTTTTTTTACAAAATCTATTTCTTTTTTCTTCATCTTTTACTCCCACTTCCTACTATCATTAAAAACATTGTAGCATTTAAAAATATAAAATAATGTGATAATTGCAACATTTAGTTTTTTTATCAAAATATTTTTTTATAATCTTTTAAACGCTGTTATTTATGGGAGATTTAATTTTTTATAACTTTACAATATATTATCATGTAAAGTTTAAGCAATAAAAAAAATCAGTCTTTACTTAATTAAGACTAATCTTTTTTAATTAGGTATTTCTATTATTATATCGCTTTCAGGGAATGCCACACAAGGATGAATATAGTTATAGTCTTTATCAGCTTCTCTTAATGAATTATCAATCATCTTTACTTTACCCATTCTTAGTCTACTTCTACAAAATCCACATTCTCCAACATGACATTTACTTGGAGCTTTTATACCATTTTTTTCCATAGCAGCTAGTAGTGTTTCTCTGGATTTACAAGTAATATTAATTTCTTTATCACATGTTTTTACTTTAACGTTATATTCCTCTACACCTCTAAAATCAGTTCTGCCAAAAAAAGATTCATGACGAATATATTTCTTAGGTAAGTTGTATTCTCCTAATATTTGATTCATATGTTCATATAATCCAAGAGACCCACAAACAAAGAAAGAATTTTCATTTTCTAAATATTTGTCGATTATTTCTTTGCTTATTAATCCTGTTTCATATTCTGGAACTATTTCTTCACTTAGAACATAAACAACTTTTATTAAATTATTTTTGTTCGATAATTCGTTTAATCTTTTATGAAATAAAATATCTTCTTTAGTTTTAACGCCATAAATTATAGTTAATTTTATATCAAGAATTCCATCTACAATAGCTTCTGCCATAGACATAAAAGGATTTATACCATTTCCGCCTGCAATAGCTATTACATTTTTTGCATCTCTTAAACGTTCATAATAAAATTCTCCACTTGGACAACTTATATCAAACTCATCATCTATTTTTACTTTGTCAAAAAAATAATTTGAAACTATACCATTTGGTCTTTTTCTAATAGTTATTGTATAAGTATTATCTTCTATGGCATTTTTAGGACTACAACTAATTGTATAAGGTCTATTATATATACCTCCTTCAATATTGGCTGCTAAAGTTATATATTGACCAGGTTTAAAATAAGCTAACTTTTTGGTTCCAGCATTAATATTTGGAACTAAAACAAAAGTTTTTGTATCTTGCGTTTCTTCTGTTATATCAGCTATTTTTATATGTTGAATATTTGGATATAGTGTTTTTGCTAGTTCATTAGCAACATAGTTATTCTTAATAGGATTAGAAGTTGAATCATGAATAACTTTTTCTCGTTCTTTTTTTAAGCTTTTTAAAGTTTCAATATTTTTTTTATTTAAACTTTTTAAATCAAGTTCCATTATTCATCGCTTCCTTCCATTTTTATATCTTTAAGAGTTAATCTTGCTGCTAAGTCTCCAGATAAATATGTTCCACAATATCCCGATAATTTAACATCAAATCCTCCACAAAATCTTAAATTTTTAATATAGTTTTCTTCATCTAATGAAATCATTCTAGGCAAATAGTTATCCATACCTGTTGCTTTATATCCAAATATAACACCATCAGGAGTATCAAAATATTTCGCATAAGTTACAGGAGTTTTTATTTCTATTTCTTCAATGTAAGGCTTAATTACGATTCCCGTCGTAACTTCAAAATCATCTATAATATCTTCAGCTATTTTGTCTTTAATTTCAAAGTAATTTTTTTCCGTAATATTTTTAGAAAAGGTATCTCCCATAAATAATTTGGTAAAATGCATAATTGTTGTTCCTTTAGGAGATGCAGAATTAACAACGTTATTTAATATTGTTGCAACACAACTAGTATTTTTTATATTACTCATATTTTGATATTCTTTTTCGCTATTTAATGAATCATAAATATAATAATTATAGTTATCTAATCCTAAATCTTTAGCACTTTGATTTAAACCTAAAAATATAGAAAATCCTCTAGCTCCTAAAACTCTTGAATTAGTTAATTTAATTGCAGATGAAGGAATTAAAGGTTCTGGCATCATATTACTATATAAAGTATTGGGAGATATGTTAGAAATTAAATGCTTTGTTTCATATATATCTCCATTTTCTAAAAGAACACCAGCGATTTTTTTATCTTTAAATAAGATTTCTTTGACTGTTGATAAGTACTTGATTTCTCCACCAAGATGCTCTATTTCTTCAGCTAAGGTTAGACTTATTTGATGGCTTTTTTTAGAAGGTATTTGGCTTCCTTTTGAAATAAATGAATAGACTATAGAGGCAAAATGAACGAAGCTCAAAGTAGATGTTGGACTTCCAAAATATAACCAATAAGTAGATAATATTTCTTGGGCTTTTTTAGGTAACTTAAGTATATCTAACACTTTATCGACATTACTAGTTGCTACTTTTAAAAAGTTAGGAAAGTTTTTCTTTAAATAATTGGTATCAACATATTCTTTGTTTTCTTCTAAGTAAAATATAGCATTTTTACATTCTTCAGCTAGATAGAAAAATTTCTTTAGAGCTTCTGAACTTTTAGGTACATACTCTTCCATTTTGGCTATGAATTCATTAATACCAAAGGGCATTTCATAATGCATACTAGTATCTCTACAATAAACATTAAATGCTTCCAAAGTATTATTAAATTCTAATTTTTCATTTACACCTAATTTTTCAAATAATTTGTATACTTCTCCTGGGTTTTCTTTTGTTCCATATTCACAAAGTTCATTTAAAGCCGCTTCAAATTCAAATCTCCCCTTTACAAAACTAGTAGCAGCTCCTCCTGGAACATTATTTTTTTCTAAAACTAAAACTTTCTTTTCGCTTTTAACAAGTTCAAGTGCTGCAATAAGGCCTGCATTTCCTGCCCCAATTACAATCACATCATACTTTTCATTCATGTCTAACCCTCTCTTCATTATAAAATTATTATAACATGGAACTTTAGTTAGTTAAATAAAAATGTGAAAGATAAAAAAACAATTTAGTAAAAGTTTACTAAATTGATAATACTAGGCGGAACGAAACTGCCGCGTGAGTCCCACCAGCGCTGCGGCTGAACGCAAAGGCACCAGATATAACACCGTAGCTCCAATCACCACCGCGATTGAACCACGGGTTAGCTGAGTGAATGAAGCCAGCGTAATCATAATACCAACTTGATTTATGTCTATTGTTGTTATCTGGCTCTCTAAGATTTTGGAATGGGCCAAATTCAACTGTTCCATCTCCTAATATTCTATGCTTATAATCTGTTGCACTTGATGAGGCACCATATACATCATAGTATTTGTAATCTATATTTGTATCTGTTATTCCTGCATTTCCGCTTGTTAAATTACCGCTTACTCCCATTACATATTCCCAAGCTCCACCACTCATATCGTATATGCCTGAATAATTTCCTGTCGTACTAGCTATTACACTACTTGGATTTAAGTAATTGATTGTATAGGTTCCATCTACTCCTAGTGCTGTACTTTCATTTCGGTTTCCTTCAATACTTGTTCCTTCATTATAGCCAAGTGTAGGTTCCTCAGTTGCTGCATATCCAGTTATATAAGCATTATTGTTATTTGCTCTTACACTTGTTGCACTTCCATAACGACTATGTTGTAAATATGCAACAGCTCCCCATTCAGTATTCTTCATCATATGACTATCTAATTCTCTCTTGTAATTGTAACTGGCATTAAACGCATTTCCTACACTTATATTTCTCCAACTATAGACATTCGGCTTTACTTGGATTTTTGTTGAATCTGAACTATTTACTTGAGCTCCTGCTGTACTTGTAGCTCCTTTATACCCTGTTTCAAATTTACCTACCCATAAACCATTTGTTTCCATGGTTATGAAGGCTGGTGGCGTCATATAATCTCCTATTTTACAATTGCCACTTGCACCCGATGTCATCGGCGTTGTACATTC
>CAOKUH010000027.1 GCA_948472605.1 uncultured Mycoplasmatota bacterium | reverse complement strand
AAGAACTAGAAGATATATTTGTAATTGCCTATAACAAATTATTTCAAGATAGTGAGAAATACATCAACTCATTTATGAAAAAAGTAAATGAAGTTATCAACGAAAAAAATGACAATCTTAATCATAAAAAAATAAAAGATGAAATATCCAAACTTGAAAATAAATTATCTAATTTGATTGATTTACAACTTGATGGTTCTATTTCAAAAGAAATCTTAAATCAGAAAAATCAAGGGATTTCGAATAAAATCAAAGAGTACGAACAACAACTAAAAGATACTGAAAATATAGAAATTACTAGGAAACAAAAACTAGAACAAGTTGATAGAATATCTAATACTTTAAAGCAATATAAAGGTCTTACAAAATTTAATGAAGAAGTATTTAATAGTATTGTTGATAAAATAATCATTGGCGAAAAATTAGAAAATGGAGAAGAAGATTTTTACAAGATTAAATTCATTTTAAAAACTGGAGAGTTAATCAACAAAAATCTACCGAATGGAAAATTAGATATTGGCACAAGCTTTGGTAAATATGGCTTTACAATCACAAAGCGAGAGTTAGAGGAAAAAGAAGATAATGTGTCTGCCTATGTATTACAACGGCACTCTAATATAAATCCCAGCTATTTTCTTTTCTTCATTCATAAATTCTATTTCCTTTCATATTCTTCATCAAAAAAGAGGCGACAAAGACATTAGGTTTTATGTCTTGCACCTCTATAAATTTCATTATGTTAAATTATTATTGTTTTATATTAACCCCACAAAAACATAAAACTTCCTTTATTGCTTTTCTATTATAGATTCTTTTAATGTAAAGTCAAGACATAATTACCATTTTTTGCCTATTTTAAGACGATTTTAAAGGAAGTTGGTACAAATACTTATATTTAGTTTAATTGCTTAATAAAGATTTCTAAATCTGACAATTTGATTTTATTAGATAAATTCTCAATAAAGATTTCATTAGAATAATTAAATACTAAAAATGTTACACCTTTAATAATAATTCTATGGGGTTCTATGTAGTTTAAATTTGTCTTATTAATTTTTCTAATATTGCCATTGATAATAGTAGGTGTAGTATTACAAAAACTACATATAAATTCTATTTTATTCTTTAATTCATTATCAATTTCTAATTCTTTCTTTGTAATAGTTACCATTTCATCTGTCCTCCTTTACTTAAACAATTAAAAAGTACCAACTTCTTATTTGAAATTGATACCTTTATATTTAAGTCCTAAACTATAAAAGTCTGGACAGATTGCTTACTGGTGCTGGAAACAAGATTCGAACTTGCGACCTACGCGTTACGAGGGCGTTGCTCTACCAACTGAGCTATTCCAGCAAAAAACTTTTATTTTCATGTATTTTTATTATATAAAATTTTTGTACTTTTGTAAAATTTTTTATTTTACACTAAAAACATACTAGATAAAACTATCATAAAAAATTTTTATGATAGTTTTAAAAGATTGTAACTTATAGAAAAATAATTTTTTATTTTTTTTTAAATAAATTAATAATAAATCTTATAAATCTCATAATAAAACAATTTGATGGTTTCTTTTCTTCTAATAAATCTTTTTCTTTAGAAAAACCGTTTATATTAATTTTATAAGGTGCTTCTGTTCCTTTTTTATCATTTGTATCTTCAATTACTACTTTTTTATTATGATAAACTTTTTTTACCTTTGACGCATTTTCATCTTTATAAAGTGGTCCATTTAAATAAGCAGTATCGCCTTTTTTATATTTTAAATTCACTTTATTATCTTCTAAATGATTTAAACCATTTTCTCTAATAATTGTAGGATAATCATAAAAAGCTTTATCTCCATCAACTCTTGTTGATATCCCTTCAATCCTTTCATTATCTGTATATTGCCATAGTCCACTACTTCCTTTATATGAAAAATTATTGCCCCATTCTGCAACCCATTTATCATATTTTGCTAGTTGCTCATCATTTAAAATTCCATTTAAAGTACTTAAACTTGCATAAATACCTACATAATATCCTGCACTTTCAATTTTCTCACAATAATATTTTACTATTGCCACTAATTCTTCTTTGGGTAAAGTTAATTGGCTTCTATCTTCAACATCTAAAAAAATAGGATATTCTATCTGCTTATCTTTAATTAAGCGAAGGGTATGATCAACTTCACTCATAGCCATATTTATATTGGTTGCATAGCTAAAAAGATAAACTCCATAAGGAATAGAAAGTCTTTCACATTCACTAGCATTTATTTCAAATTTTGAATCATCCTGACTACTTATATTATTTCCCCAACCACAACGAATTATTACAAAATCAATATATTTTTTGGCTACTTCCCAATTTATATCACCTTGATAACTAGATACATCAATACCTTTTCTCAAGTTTATTCACCTCCCTTATATAATAAAATATGAAAAATCTTTTACATTGTAAGTTTAAATATCATTCTTTTTAACTAAGATTATTTATTAACAAAAATTTTTATCTAAAATTGTCAAAATATGGTAAAATACTTACAAATTGGGGTGTTTTATATGTTTAATGAATCAGAAATATTAATTATGATAAACGGCAAGGATAGAACAAAAGATATAAAAAATTATGAATTAAACGATGATTTTGTAACCATAATTTTTTTGAATTACAATACTCCTTATAGTTATGCTAAATCACACGTCGATATCTATTTAGAGCCTAAAAATATAAATTTAGAAAAATATCGAATATACCAAAATGGTAAACCGCTTTTAAATAAAGACAGCATTAATATTTAATGATAAAATAAAAATCTTTTATAAAACTAAAAAAACAGACGTATTTAATCAAAATGATCTGGAATTAATTGAAACGAATAAACAAGAAATTAATACTAATATTTTAGATTATTTTAAAGATATTTCACAATATTTAAAAGACAAAGATAATGAAAAAAAGGAAAAAACTTCAAATGATTTAAATAAATACCAAAAAACATTTTTAGAAGAACAATACGACAATATAGAACCTATTTTAGAAAAAAGTGTCCTTTATACCTATCTTATAATAGTTTAGAAAAAAGAAATATTGATTTAAATAAATTAATTTCTCCATTTTCTTTTAACACAAGTCAAAAAGAGGCTATTAAAATAGTTTTAGAAAAAAATATTGGAATTATAGAAGGTCCTCCTGGAACGGGTAAGACTCAAACTATCTTAAACATTATTACTAATTTAGCAATAATAGAAAATAAAACAATTGCCATAGTTTCCAATAATAACGAAGCTATTAAAAATATTTATGAAAAAATGGCTAAAGCTGGCTATGAATTTTTAATTGCCAATTTAGGAAGATATGAAAAAAGACAGGAATTCTTTTTAAATATGCCTAGTATTCCTAGTAATTTTAATCTTAATAAGACTAACATAGAAGACTTGATTGCTAAAAATAAAACTTTAAATGAAACATTAGATGATTTATTAGAAAAAGCAAAAGAAAAAGCAAAACTAGAAAAAAAATTAGATGATTATATTCTAGAACAAAAGTATTTTGAATCTTATTTAAAATCTCAAAATATTAAAGAAATAACTATTCCAATAGATTTAGAAGAAAGCAAAAACCTAGAAATTATAACTAAACTCCAATTTATTTATAACAAAACATTTTTTTTAAAACCTTTTTTTATCTTTTTCTACTCGCACAAATATAATTTACCAAATTTAACCAAAAATAAATTATCTTATCTTTTAAAATTACAAAAAAATTTCTATATTCTAAAAATCAAAAACCTTAAAGAAAAGTTAAAGCTAATTCAAATCGAACTCGATAGTGCTCAATTTGAAAAAATTAAAAAACAACAAGAAGAAATTTCTCAAAAAATTTTAAATTATAAATTAAGTGAAAGATATCAAAACAAAAAAAGAGATTTTACTTATGAAAATTATTTAGAACATTTTAGTGAATTCATTAAAAATTTTCCTATAGTACTAAGCACTACTCATTCAATTCGTAAAAGTATTCCTCATAATTTCTTATTTGACTATTTAATAATAGATGAATCTAGCCAAGTAGATTTAGTTGCTGGAGCCCTCGCTCTATCTGTTTCTCAAAATGTTATAATTGTTGGTGATGAAAAACAACTCCCACAAATTGTCAAAAATGAAATTAAAACTAATTTAATTAATCCTAATGTTCCTATAGAGTATGATTATTTTACTAACAATATTTTGTCTTCAATTTACAAGCTTTATAAAGATGATATTCCCAAAAAAACTCTTATAGAACATTATCGCTGTCATCCTAAAATCATTGAATTTTCAAACAAGCGATATTATAATGGAGAATTAATAGCATATGAAAGTGATGAACATAAACTTGTCAAAAAACCACTTATTTTATATTATACAACACCAGGACATCATATGAGAAAATTTACTAATGGTAAAAGTGGCACTTTTAATCAAAGAGAACTTGATGTTATAAAAAAAGAAGTTTTAAATAATATTCAATTAAAAAACTATAAAGACGATGATATTGGAATTACAACACCATATCGTTTGCAAGCAGACATATTAGGTGAAAATAATGAAAATATAAAAAGTGAAACAATTCATAAGTTTCAGGGACAAGAAAAAAAATTAATGATTCTATCAACAGTTTTAGATAACTCTTATAATGGATTAAAATCTCTAGAATTTGTTGATGACGCTCACATGATAAATGTTGCTGTTTCAAGAGCAATAGATAGTTTTGTTTTAGTAACGCATAATGAAATGTTTAAAAAAAATGGACATGAAATAAATGCTCTATTAAAATATATTCAATATCAAGCTATGGATGCTGAAATCATAGAAAGTAAATTAGTTTCTGTATTTGATTTATTATATAAAGATTATTCTGATGTTTTAACAAAATTAAATAACAATCTTTTAAACAGATTAAAATTAAAAGTGAAAACATAATTGATACTATTATAAATAAGGAATTTAAAAAAAGTAAATATCGCGATTATTGTTATGCTTATCAAGTATTTCTTAAAAATCAATTTAAAGATTTAACTATTTTTAGCGAAAAAGAACAAAAATTTATTAATAATTTATCTTCATTTGACTTTGTTATTTATGAAACAATGAATAAAAAACCAGTTTTAATAATCGAAGTTGATGGTTTTAGATTCCACGACAATAATCCCATTCAAATACAGCGTGATAAAATTAAAAATAGAATTTGTAAAAAAGCTAATATTCCTTTAATTCGTTTAAAAACATATCGTACTTATAGCGAAAACGATATTATTAATATTATTAATGAAAAATTATTTACTGAATAAAAAAACAAATAAAATATCATAAATTTGTTTTTTTTATTACTTTCTTTTAAAAATAAATTCACGTTGAATTATAAAATTTATAACAAAAATAATGGCGTCTATAATTATTTTTAAGATAACTGGACTAATAAAAACATGTTTACACATATACGATACAATAAAAGCTGATACAAACATTTGACATATTACTAGTAGTCCATATTTAATTAAAGAAGTTTTATTCATTTTCTTAAAAACTAATTTAGCATTAATTAAATAATTATAAAGGGCAGAAATTATTCTTGCTGTTAATGTTGAAAAAACTATAGAAGAGGCTATTCCAATATTATCATAAGCTGTTAGAAATAAAGAAAATAATAATATATCAATAAAGAAGCTACTTAAAGCAACTACTATATATTTAATAAAAAGTTTATAAATTAAAATTGAATCTTTAATCGGATTAAAATGACTAGTTCGATTGTTATCAATATAAATGGTTGATATAGGTACTTCAATTATATTAATATCTTTATTTTTACAAGCTATTAAAGTATTGGTTTCATACTCATATCTTTCTCCACTGATGTCTAACATTTCTTCTGCTATAGTTTTGCTCATCCCTCTAAGTCCAGTTTGAGTATCAGATATATTTAAACCAACAAAAATTTTAAAAATATTTCTAGTTAATTTATTTCCAAAACGAGATTTTAATGGAACATTAGATTTATTAAAATCTCTTACTCCTAAAATTAAAGAATTGTTATTTTTTAAAGTTTCTTCGTAACACTTAGTTATATCAGAAACACTATGTTGACCATCACAATCTGCAATTATTATGGCGTTAAAATCTTTATAATTATTTAAAATATAATTTAGTCCATTTTTTATACCTCTACCTTTGCCATAATTTTTATAATGTTTGATAATGGGATATTTTGTTTCTAATTTTTTAAAATATTCATCATGAACTTTACTTGAGCCATCATTTATAAATACTATGTTTTTGTACTTTTTACTTAGTTCATTAAGAAAATTATCCATGATTTTTTCATCTGGATTAAAAACTGGAATAAGTATTATTGCATCTTCAATCATATATTTTCATCTTCTTTTCTAAATTATATTCCTTTTATATTCATAAGCTTCCATTCATTATTTACTTTAATGAAAGATAAATTATCATGCATTATGTCAGTTTGTTCTTTACCATTTACAATCATATTTTTTTCTAAATAGACTTCGCAGGAAAAGGCATTTGGACCATAAATTACAAAATTGTTAATTTTCTCATTACTAAATGGAGGATTTTTAAGAGTATGCTTACTTGTAAAAGTAATATCAACACTATGTGCCCAATTATAAGCCATATTATACATTGGTGTAGTTTCAATTACATAATTTTTTATGGTTGTAAAACCATAAGTTCCTCCTTGTAAATCTTGGCTTAAAAATAAGCTCCAATCTTTAGCAATTTTCATAATATCAATATTACCTATAATTTTACTTGCATCCTCTATATTATCTTTTTTTATACTATAATTAACTGTATAATTTACTCCATCTTTTTGAATATCAACCTTTTCTCCGATATAATTTACAATTTCTATCTTTGCTTCTTTGCTTAAGTTATTTACTTCATATGTAAGAATTTTAGGCATAGCATCTTCGTAATACATAAAATCTAAATCTGTTATTTTTTCTTCTTTAGTATATTCATTATAAATTTCTTCATCAATGAATAATTTATAATTGCTAGGTATTTTTATTGTGTAATATACAAGTCCTTTTTCTAAATGAGGAATAATATTTTCTATTTCATATTTTTCATATTGTAATAAACCTAAGCAAGATTCTTCTCCTAAAGATTTTAAATTAATTGTAAATAAAACTCGTTCATTTAAAGAAACGTCATAAACATTTTCTTTAATTTTAGTAAATTCTAAATCATTGCTTTTTACCATGTCTTGATAAGTTTTTAAGTAATTTTCGTTTTGATTTGCATCGCTTAAATACTTTTTTAACTGATTTTCATCTAAATTATGAATTGTATTTTCAAGTAAATTTTCAAGTAAATTTTTTTCATATTTTTTTAGGTTGCTATAAACAAATATTAGGAATATAAAGCTAAGTATTATTAATACTATAGTATAAATTAATAAACTTTTTTTAAATAAAGATTTCTTTTTTGGCATTTTAATTATCCTCCTTTACAATGAACGCTGTTGGCAGTCGCCATGAAGAATTAGAATAATAAAATGTAACACTAGTCATCAAATAACTATCTTTATAATACATTGTTGAAGAACTTCCACCATCCAAATTGGCAGCATTAATAGCTCCATATTTTTCCATTATGTCTATAAGATCACTTGCCGTTGCTCCTAGGTGACCATTTTTTCCTCTTCCATCCGTAACTAAAAATAATACTGAACCATCACTTCGTTGCCCAATAGCAGTTCTAGGATTTGCTCCACTGCCTAATCCTTGTAATTCTCTTTTTTCACCATTAATTATTAATTTAACAAAATGATTGTTTTTATCACTAGCCTCTTCTTGGAAAGCAATAGCATCTCGAATATTTTCATTTTTAACCAATTGTTCTACTTCAAATTTTGTTTTACCATCAATGCTAATTATTTTTAAAACGTTATTAGTATCGAACCCAATTAAATAAAGTCCTTTATAACCTAATGAAATATCTTGAATTTGACCATTACTTACAGTTATTCCAAGAGGCCTACCTCCTTTATTAGCATCTGATTGATAAAGTCCACCATTAATACCTGCTATTGCATTATTTTTTTTCACTAATTTATCTAATTCTTCGCCATATTCTCCCCAGGGATATGTTGTAGCAATACTAATTTTAGAAGGATCATTTACAATCATCATTTTTCCAGAGAAATTATTACCAGTAATTTCATGAATTTCAATTAATTCTTTAGTACTACTAACACTTTCATCAATTGTCGTATCTATTAAATTAGAATTAACCTCTCCTTCCAACTCTTTTAAAGAATTAGAAGAAACTATTTCATTAATTTCATTTTCACTTAAAACTAACGAAGCTAAAAATTTAAGTTGACCAGTTTCTAGTATAGTTGTAATAAATAATTCACGGGCTTTAGAGGAAGGTCCTTTAACAAATAAGGTTATTGTTAAATATAATGTTAAAACTAAAATAACTAAAAATATTCCTATAAATGAAAAAATTTTCCCTATAATACTCATTACATTTTTAAAAGACATATTTTACCACCTACTACAAATCTTACGAACCCTAAAATTTTATATAACAAATATAACACACAAAATAAAAAAAGAAAAGACAAGCTAAGCGCTTTTCTAAAAAGATTTATTTTCTAAAAATTGGATGACGTAATTTATTACTTTTAGTTCTTTCTAAATAACTTATTTCACAAGTTAAAACAGGATTTATATAATTACAT
This sequence comes from uncultured Mycoplasmatota bacterium, assembly GCA_948472605.1. GTDB lineage: Bacteria > Bacillota_I > Bacilli_A > RF39 > UBA660 > MGBC108787. Next base: position 6,064 of record CAOKUH010000027.1, on the reverse strand, counting down.
TCTAAATCTTCATAATCACAAAACGAAGTTGTTTTTCTTATTTTTTCTTTTAGTATTTTTTTATATAGGCCTTGTTTTTTGCCTAACATAACTTTACCTACAAAATATAATAAATTATTTCTAAATTCACCTAGATACAAACATATCATATGTTGTTTATTTAAATAACCACCAATATAAAATGTTCCATCTTTTAAATTTTTAATTTTTAGCCAATTATCACTTCGACTATTTATAATATATAAACTATCTATTCTTTTAGCAACAATTCCTTCAAGTCCTATTTTCTTTACTTTAGCAAATAATTTCTTTCCTTCTTTCATTATAAAATTAACTTTAAAAAAATAATCTGTGTCTTTAATTTTATTTAAGATTTTTTTTCTTTCTAATAGTGTTTTATTTGTAATATCTAACTCATCATATAAACAATCAAATCCCATAAAACAAACTGGCATATTTTGAGCATAATAATTAATTTTATGAATATTTTTGGTATGACTTCGTTCTTGTAGTTTAGTAAAATTAGGTTTTCCTTGATAAAAAAGCACTATTTCACCATCTAAAATCATTTTTCGCTTAATTATTTTTTTAATATTTTGGAGTTCAGGATAAAGATATGTTATATTTATGCCATTCCTACTAAATATTTTTATGATATTTGGGCTAACATGAATAATAGCTCTTTGACCATCGTATTTTAGCTCATATAAATATAAATTAGAATTAAAAGGGGTATCAACCTCTTCTAATAACATTGGTTTAAATGAAATACCAAACTTCATAATTAAACCTCTAAACTTTTTTGGAGAGATGTTACTAAATCTTTCATAGAAGATGATTTTTTACGTATTTTTTTCTTTATTGGTTTTCCTTCTATTTTTTTGTTTATAGCTTCTTTTATTTGATTTTGATAATCATCTTGATAATCTTCGGGGGTAAAATGTCCCGATAAATGACTAACTAAAGCCATTGCTAAATCTAATTCTTTTTTAGTAAATTTGGCTTCATTATTATTATCAGGAATATTTACCTCTTCATTAAAATATATTGTTGACATTAAAATAGAACCTTCAAAATATCTTAGTAGAACATAATAAAATTTACTTCCAATTGTGGTTTTAGCAATAGCAACCTTTTTAGATTTATTTAATACTTCTAAAAACAAAGAATATGCTTTTGATTTTTTAGGACTAGTTAATATGTATCCTTTTTCATAATAATAAACTGGTATTTCTTTTGGATCCACAAAAGATATTATTTCAATAGTATCTTTCGAATCAATTTGCATATTGGATAGTTCTTCTTTCGTAAATGTGACATATTCACCTTTTTCATATTCAAAACCTTTTATTAACTCGGTCTCTTTTACTACTTTTTTACAACGTTCACAATATTTTTGATATCTTATTCTATTTAGACATTTTTTATGTAATTGATTAAAAGATGTATCATTGTTTTTTATAATAGGATTATATAATATAGGAATATTTACTAAGCCAAAAGATATTGCACTATGGATATTTGCCATTTTTATCACCTAAATAATTATGCATAAAAACCTATAATTTTATACAATTAAAAACTATATTTTTGTAGTTTGATTAGTTAATATAAATTCCATATTTATTTCTTTATTTTGCATTCTATTGTCAGCTAATGTATTAAGCCATAATCTTATTTCATAATATTTATTTGTTCCAACTAAATAATCTTTATCTAAGATGAAAATATAATAGAGTTCATCATCTTTTCTTTCTAAATCGATTAAGTTATAAACATCATTAGCAATCATAATTTTTAAAAAGTTTATGTCCAAAGTAGAATTTTTGGCTATTTTTAAAGCCAAATTATAATATTCTTTGGTATAAGTTTCATTTACTACATTAATTTTAAAAGGTTTTATATTTAAAGCCGTTTTATCAGTTATCGGGTATAATTCAAAATCTATTGGACTTTCAACATTTATATTAGTATATTTATAATCACTTAAACTTATAGCGGTTAAGAAATTTTTAGCATTTTCGCTTTTCCAAAGAAAAATAGAAAATACAACAAAAACAAGAACAAAGACAATTTCTATAATTTTTTTTATTATCAATTTATTGATAGCACTTATTAACTTCATGTTCATAACTCCTCAGATGAGTTTTATTATACAAAAAATAAACGATAATACAAGCTTTTATCGTTTATTTTTTTTCTTTTTTGATTTTCTATAAGAATTATTTTGATTATATTTAGGTTTATTACGCGTTGCACTTCTTGATAGCACTTTAGGTTTAGTTGTAGTTGGAGCTTTTTCGGCAACAACCATTCTCATCATTTTATTAGTGATAATTGGATCTGGTTCATATAAACTTTTTTCTAAACGTAAACGTTTTTTAATATCATCTTTTCTTAAGTTTTCACGCTCTATTTTTTCTTTTCTTATTCTTTTTTTATCAGCTTCGATTTTTTCTACTTTATTTTTTACTTCTGATAATTTAAATATTTTTAAAATGTCTGAGATAATTATAAATAAAGCAGGAATAACAATTACTATTAACCATCCACCTTGAGTTCCTAAAAAACTTTGAACTCTTCCTAAAGCTGGAATACGAAAAACAACTTTTCCTATAACATTATTAAATTCAGCAGGAGCAGTATCAGGACTTACATTATTATCTCCTTTAGTCTTATACGCAACACCTTTTGAAGTTTCCACAACATCTGTTACACGATGGGTAATAATCATACCTTTAGATATATTACTTGTTGATTTAAACGTGATAACATCTCCAACTTTTATACTTTTGGGAGAATTAACTTTAACAGCAACAACTACATCATATATTTTTATATTAGGTTCCATACTACCACTTACAATTGTATATAAAGATATAATTGGTTCGTATTTTTCCCCTTTACTTTCATATATTCTCGTACTAATCGTATAATAAGCTAAAAAAAGAGCAACCAATATTAATATGACTAAAGTAGTCCATGAAATAATACTGGTAATAAGTTTTAATATACCTTTAAAACCACTATAATTTTCTTTTGACTTCATATATATGGCCCTCTCTATTCTATTACAATTATAATCTAGTATAAAGAAAATTACAAGAAAAAAAACTCAATAATGAGCTTCTTTACTTAGCTATATCAACATTTATTTTTGCTGAAAAAGATTTATTTTGATCCATATTTTGATTGTTTGGATCTTCGTTACTAGGTAAATCGGGATTACGTGGTAAATCATTAAAATTAAATACTATTTTAACTGAGTGAAGTGAACCTCCTGGTATCCATATTCTTGGAACTACTGGAGTATCACTTTTAGGTGCTGATGCGTTACTTACTTTTTCTACACCATCAATATATACACTATATGTAAATGAATTAATATTGCTAAATTCATTTTTGACATTTATTAAGTTTATATTGTAAGCAACGTCAAAATCATATTGATTTTCTACGCTGAATAAGTATTCACCAGACCATCCAGGCATGATTCTATCTGCTTTTACTCCTTGTAAATAATTTACTACTAAGAATTTATCTTGAATTTCTGATGAGCTTCCACATTTAATATCACAGACTCCATCTCCATCAGTATCGATTTTTTCATCTGGTTTACCATCACCATCGGTATCACAATTTAGATCACAGACTCCATCTTTATCTTTATCAATATTTAAATCTGGTTCTCCATCACCATTAGTATCGCAATTTAAATCGCATTTACCATCGCCATTTGTGTCACAATTTAAGTCGCAGACTCCATCTTTATCTTTATCAATATTTATATCTGGTTTACCATCACCATTTGTATCACAATTTAGATCACAGATTCCATCATTATTCGTGTCGCAATTTAAATCACAGATTCCATCACCATCTAAGTCAACATTGGTTTTTGGAGGCTCTGGATCACAATTCATATCACATTTGCCATCGCCATTTGTATCAACATTTTTATCTGGTTTGCCATCTCCATCTGTATCGCAATTTAGATCACAGATTCCATCTTTATTCGTGTCGCAATTTAAATCACAGATTCCATCATCATTTAAATCAACATTTTTATCTGGTATTCCATCGCCATCAGTATCACAATTTACATCACATTTACCATCTCCATCGGTATCTTGGTCGATAGGATTTTTATCTGGTTTGCCATCGCCATCTGTATCAATATTTACATCTGGTTTGCCATCTTTATCAACATCAATATTTATATCTGGCTTGCCATCTTTATCTGTATCAATGTTTGTATCTGGTTTGCCATCGCCATCTGTATCAATGTTTATATCTGGCTTACCATCACCATTTGTATCAATGTTAATATCAGGTATTCCATCGCCATCAGTATCACAATTTAAATCGCATTTACCATCTCCATCTAAGTCTTGGTCAACTAAATTTTTATCTGGTTTACCATCGCCATCAGTATCAATATTAAAATCTGGTTTGCCATCGCCATTAGCATCAATATTTAAATCTGGTTTGCCATCGCCATCAGTGTCAATGTTTATATCTGGTTTGCCATCGCCATCAATATCAATATTTAAATCTGGTTTACCATCTCTATCAGTGTCAATATTTACATCAGGCTTGCCATCTCCATCAGTATCGATATTTAAATCTGGTTTACCATCACCATCTAAGTCGATATTATAATCAGGGAATCCATCATCGTTAGTATCACAATTTAAATCACAGACTCCATCATTATTAGTATCTTGATTCATTAAATTTTTATCAGGTACTCCGTCCCCATCAGTATCTAAATTAAACAAAGGTACTTGATGTTTTTTACTATAAGTAACATTTAAATATGGCTTTCCATTTGGTTCTTTTTCACAATTAAAATCGCATTTACCATTTCCTGTTGTATCTACATTTAAATCTGGTTTGCCGTCGCCATCAGTATCCATATTTAATCTTTTTTCAGTACCAGAATACACTCTAATATATGAGTAGGTAGCACCTAATACTGAAAATAATACTATTATTAAACAGAAGAATATTATCCAAAAGGCTCTTTTCTTTTGTTTCTCTTCCTCTTCTTCTACTAATATGTCATATTGTTCTTGATAATCATCAATATTATTCTCATTCTTGACCATGGAAAACTACTCTCCTTACTATAACCAAGTATAACATAAATGATTTTTATGAGCAAGAAAAAAAGTCTATCATTTTAATAGACTTTAGCGTTTAAAAAACTATTGTTTAGCAGCAAAAGATAAAGCTACAGTGAAAGTTTTTCCTTGTTGATTATTTTGTTCTACTGTTTGTCCATCTTCATTTTGATGATTTAGATATTCAACAACTAAATAATATTTATCATCATGTGCTTCATTAGCAGTTGCATCAGCTTTTACTGTTCCATATGCTTTAATATCAATTGCTTTTGTTCCTGCTCCTACTCCAGTATCTACTAATGTTCCACTATCTAAACCAGTACATACAGAATCAGAATAGTATTGTCCTCCATCAGTATGTGGAGTTACTGTACATGCAACTTCATCATCTTTTGTACTCATTTTGTATAATGACCACTTAATATCGTTCCCAAAAACATTGTCATTATCAGTAGTAGTAACAGTTAATACTGTATTTACTGGTTCACAAGTTGTACTACCAGCTGGACATGTTGCTTCAATAGAAACATCTTTTACAATAGTTGTACCTGGATAAATACCCTCGCTAGTAACTTTATTCCCATAATTCATTTGTACTGTTGTTAAAGCATATGTTTTAGCTTCAATAGTATTATTATCATCGTTTGTTGTAGTTACTGTTGCAGTAAAATATGCAAAAGTTGCACCTACTACAGCAACTAATAAAGTTGCAATTGCGATAACTGTTAACAAAATGGTATTTTTCTTTTCCATGATTTCATATCCTCCTTACAATAAGAATATTATCAAAAATAATCTATTAAGGCAACACTTTTTTTGTATTTTACATAAATAAAAGTAATTAATGTTAAAAGTAACTAGATTATTTTTTGACAATCTTCACGGAACTTAAACACTTTTGAAACTCAAAAATCTCACAAACCATTATAAAATGG
>CAOKUH010000026.1 GCA_948472605.1 uncultured Mycoplasmatota bacterium | reverse complement strand
AATTAAAAAAGATAATACTATTAATAACTTTATAACTTTTAATCATGAACTAGCTCATGGAATATATAATGCATCTGATAATTTTTATTCTACTTTGCAAAATCATCATTTTATTTCAGAGCTAGAAGGACACTTTTTTGAATATCTCTCTACTATTTTTCTAGAAGAAAATCATATTGTTTCTTATAACGTTATAAAAAAGCTAAATTATAACAAACTTATTGATATAATTGCTCTGATAGCTAATTTTTATTTTCAATATTTAGGGAATCTTGTTTTTAGTGAAAGAAATGAAATTAATATTAAACATATAAAAACGAAGCTTTTAGAACAAAATTTAAGATTTTGGATAGATAAAGATTTATTAAAATTTTATTTAAAACAAGATAGTAATTATCTAGTTACTTATATAATTTCTTTTTTAATCAGTTTAGATTTAGAAAACATGGCTGCTGATGACTTAGAAAAAGCATTTTATAGATTCGAACGTATTCGTTATAATAAAACTAATAATATTAAACATAACTTAAAAAGTAATGGCATCTCCTTTATGAGTGATGGTTATAAAAACTTAGATAATAAAATTGCTTCTTTAAAATTAATCAAAAAAAAATAATTACTTTTTATAAGTAATATCTTTTGTACTTGGTCCTTTAAGACATTTGCCATCTAAGGAAAATCTAGAACTATGACAAGGACAATCCCAAGTGTGTTCAATCTCATTAAAAATCAAACTACACCCCATATGAGGACAAGTTGTATAAACAATATGCTCTTTGCCATTTATATCAGTATATATACCTACTTGTTTTCCATTAATAGTAGTTATTTTCAAATTATCGCTATACCAATCTTTTTGGCGTTTTTTACTACCAACAAAAGCTTTTAAACTATTAATTGTATTACTAAAAAAACTTTTGATTTGATAAAAATTAGTACGATTAATAGAAAATAAATCACGAAAAGGAACATCTTCATTTAAGATAAATCTACTTAACATATATGCAGCAATTATTCCATTAGTCATCCCCCAAGTATTAAAACCAGTAGCAATATAAAAATTTTTTTTAGCTTCTCCGATATAAGGCAACTTATCATCAGTAATAATATCTACATTACTCCAAGAATCAATTATTTCATTATCTTTTAAACTAAATGTTTTTTTGACATTTGAAAAATTTTTCAAGTCATCTTGATTACTACTAGTTTTATGACTACTAGCTAAACATATTTCATAAATTTCGTTATTATCTTCTAAATATCTAATAGACATACCTGGATTGGATACAGTTATTGCAGAAAATTTAGGATTTTTTTTCACTTTTCTTGTTATTATATATGATTTTTCTATATGAGATTTCAATGGTAAACAAAAAGGTATAAAGAAAAAAGGATAATGACAAGCAACAATTACTTTATCAGCTATTATAGTGTATTTATCACTATAACAAATATATTTATTTCGATGATGAATAATTTTTTTTATTTTAGTATATTCATATATTTTATCTTTTAACATACTTTTTAAATGATTTAAATATTTAATAGGATTAAAAACATATGTATCATTTACTGAAATAGAATATAACGAAGATACATTAATAGGTAATTTTTTTTCAGCAACATTTACATAATTCTTTAAAAATTCATATTCTTGTTTTAATTTATTTAATTCATTTTCTTTGTTAGTAAATACATAAGAATCAACTTTCTCTAAGTTACATTCTATTTTTTCTTTTGTAATTATATCTTTTATTAAAGTAATTGCTAATGTTTGAGATTTTAAATATTCTATACTTGAATCATAGCCAACATTTTTTTCTAAATCTTTATAAATAGTATTTTGTAAATAAGTTAGTTTACCAGTGGTATTTTTAGTTACACCATTCCCTACTAACCCTGCATCGACTAAACAAACTGATTGATAATCTTTTAAATAATAAAGAGTTGTTAAACCTGTTATTCCTCCACCAATAATTAAAGTATCTACCATTATATTTTTATCTAAGTTTGGTAAACTATTTTTATTTAAGTATTTTTCCCATAAACTCATGTATATCACCATTATTAGGTTATACTAAAATGAATTCTTTATGTAAGGAATTTTTACTCATACAAAAACCTCATTCTTATATCTAAGAAACGAGGGTTTTTTTAATTTATTTTAATACTTCCACTAGTTGTTTTTATTTTTAAAGTATATTTTGAATAACGATCATTATTATTTATATCAATGTCTCCACTAATAGAAGATGCATCTACATAAATGTCTTTAGTATTATTAATATCAACATCTCCACTTGTTGTCTTAATATCAGAATTTCCTATTGCTTCAAATAAATTTAAATTAATATCTCCTGAAATAGTTGCAATATTTATTTCACCGACAACTTTATTGGCTTCTATTTCTCCACTAGTAGTATTTACTTCTAAATCTTTACATGAATTAATATTTATATCTCCACTTACTGTAGCAATTTTCGTTTTGTCTAAATTTTTAATATTAACATCTCCACTAGTTGTTTTTAAAATTCCCTTAATGTCCAAAAATTCTCCTATTTCTATTTCCCCTGAAATAGTTTTAATATCTAAATCAGCCTTTAATTTCTTAGGCAAATAAACTAATATGTCATTTTTTTCATAACAAAAGCCAAAACAAAATAATCTTTTTCCTTTAGAAATATTTAAAGTTTCATTTTCAATAAAACTTTTTGCCTCTTCTTTTTCTTTTCCATAAATGACAACATGAATTTTTTCATCTGTTGCTTCTTTTATAAACACATCTGATGATACAGCATCAATCTTAATATTATTTATATTAGCATCATATATCTCATCTAAAATTATTTTAGAATTATTTTTAAAACTATAATTAAAATCTTTATGTAATAATGCCATAATCATAAAAGTAATAATTATTAAAGCAAGTAAACTTAGAAAAATTATTAATATAATCGTTAATGTTTTATTCTTCATTTTTATTTCCTTTCATTCCAATTATTAAGTGTAATATCTCAATTATAATAGCGTAGACAATCCAAATAAGCCAAGTTATATGCCATGCCATAGTATAAAAACTCATTAATAAATAAAGACAAGTAAAAATTAAAGCAATTATACCATCATACTTTTACTGTTCTTTTTTTTGTTTTTCTAATTCTAAGTCTTTTTTCTTTGGTATACTCATGAAGTTATAAACTAACATAACTGTTGCTACGGCACATATTAGCATAAAGATACTAATCATTAAATTTTCATTTATCCATGAAGTTGTACTAGTAAGAATAATCCAAATAACTGCTATAAAATATAGAAATATACTAATGCTCACTATAAGAGCACTTCTTTTTTTCAAGTTCATATTTTCTTCAGTATTGTCATCTATTTTATTAGTCTTTATTTTTCCAAATAATTCTTCAGTTGTAATTCCATATAAATTACATAAAGGAATTATTTTATCAAAATCTGGTTGACTTTGATTAGTTTCCCATTTTGATATTGTTTGTCTTGTAACATTTAATTTTTCAGCTGCCTCTTCTTGAGAAATGTTCTTTGTCTTTCTAAGTTCATATAAATGTTTTCCTAAATCCATAAATTTTTTCCTCTTTTCTGCTTTTTATTATAAAGTATTTTTAAGTTGCATTCTAGATAGTTTGATTGGAAATTTAGCAACTAGAGTTAACATTTAATGATTATGATGGTGTTTTACCTTTAATTTATTAGAGGAACAAATTATTTCTTGACATAATTCATCAGCATCTTCGAATTCAATAGTAACATGATTAATAGAATGTTTTAATAACTCTTCTTTTATTTTTTGTTTTAATTTTTTTAAATCTTTTTGTTTAGTTATTATATGCATTGTAGCATAATGATTATATCCATCAATACTCCAAATATGAATATGATGAACATCTATTATCCCTTGGATATCTAATAAGTGTTCTTTTATTTCATTAAGAGATATTTCTTTAGGAATTTTCTCTAAAAATAAATCTAAAATATCCTTAAGATTATTTAGAGCATGAATAAAAATAAATATGGCAACACCAATTGACATAATAGAATCAATTAAATAAATATTAGTTATTTTCATTAAAATTGCTCCAATTAAAACAACAATCCAACCTAAGACATCTTCAAGCATATGGAGATTAACTGATTTTTGATTTAAAGAATCTCCTTCTTTAGTTATATAAGCAGCTATAAAATTAATGATAGTTCCAAATATAGCTAAACAAATCATTCCATTATAATTAATAAATGCGGGATTAATAATTCTATTAATTGCTCCTAAAAAAACAAATATAGAACCACTTATTAAAATTAAAGTAGTTATTAAAGCTCCTAAAATAGAATATCTAATATAACCATATGTATAAATATCATCTGGTCTTTTCTTACTTTTCTTTTCTAAAAAATAAGATATCCCAATACTTATTGCATCACCTATGTCATGAATGGCATCGGAAATAATGGCAATACTTCCCGTAATTATTCCTCCAATAAATTCAATTATTGAAAATAAAATATTTAATAAAAAGGCTACTAAAATATTTTTTTCTGTTTTCATTTTTACACCTACTTAAAATCTTTTGAAGAGATTTATAACCTCATCAATAATATCTATATTTCCTTTTAAAAGTTCTGAAGCTACACAATTATACATATGATTTTCTAAAATTACGTTAGCTAGACTTTTAATCGATTGATTAACAGCTTGAAGTTCAATTAATAGTTCATTACAATATCTATCCTCATCAATCATCTTTTTTATACCATGAATTTGACCATCTATTCTATTAATACGATTAATAATTTTTTTCTTTTCTTCATAAGAACAATGCATTCTTTTATCCATAAAAACCTCCATTCCTTTCACTTCGTTCAAGGCACACATAGAAATGAAAAACTTGAACTAAATTTATTTTTTTATATAATTACCTTAGAAAGAGTGTGTACTACAAAGCATGTTAGGGTGAGTTGCAGACTTCCTGTAACTCTTGGGATTAAATCAGCATAAAAACCAATGCAAATGCAGCTGTTTCAAACACACATAAGTAGTCCTTTTAAGGCTGTAGACTAATCATTGACTTTAGTTAATTCTTAGTGTTAACTGCATAGACAACTCACTCTTTCAAAAATATTTTTTGAAAGGAAAGATTTTATTTATGGAAGTTATTTATCAAAAAGCATGTGGTGTTGATGTGCACAAAACATTTATAGTTGCTGTCATTTGTGACTCAACTTCCGTCATACCTAAATACTCACGAAAACGTTTTTCCACCTTTAATAATTCTCTAATTCAATTTAGAAATTGGCTAATTGAAAACGACTATCAAAATGTATGTATGGAATCTACTGGGTTAAATGTATTAAAGGCGAAAAAGACGACAACAAGGATGCAAAATGGATTGCAGACTTGTTTAAGTTAGGTATTGTTCGTTCTTCGTTCATACCTACTAAAGATTTCCGTATTTTAAGAGAATTCTTAAGATACAAATACAAGTTAACTTGTATGAAATCTTCTGAGAAAAATAGATTTATCAATGCTCTAACAGTTGGAAACTGTAAATTAGATATGGTTTTCTCTGATATCTTTGGTAAATCTAGTCAATCTATCATTGACATCATTTTAAACAATGACGCTTTCTCAGATAATGATATTATAAATTGTATTAGTTAATGGAATTGATTTCACTCATGAACAAAAACTAAGAATTACTTTTGTCAAAGATCTCATTGATTATATTGATAATCAAATTGATAAATTAAATGAAATAATTGATATTCTAATTGCTCCTTATGAATCTTACATATCTTTACTTTGTACTATTCCTGGTATTGATAGAAATTCTGCTATTTCCATTTTGAGTAAAATTGGTACTGATATGAAACAGTTTAAATCTCATTTTCGTTTAACTTCTTGGGCTGGTCTTGCTCCTAGTTGTAACGTTAAACGTCGTGGTAAGAAACGTTCTATTATTGCCATTGCTAGAAAAATTTTAGTCGCTATTTATCATATGTTTTCAACTGGTGAAGTTTGGAATCCAATCGATTTAGCTTCAGTTGAAACAACTGACAAAGATAGAATTAAATATAACACTAACAATTTTAAGCAATCTTTTAAACAATTACTTTCTTTAGGACTTACATCTGAAGAACTCATCAATTTAATTAATCAGAATGCCAATAATTTATCTACTTAAATTTCGACTTTTCTTAGGGTAAGGGGAAGTCTGCACTTTTTTAGTGATTTTATCAAAAATAAATTTATTTCTTTTTTCAGACTAATCACCTAAATTAATCATAACCCTTTAGGCTTATTTTTGTAAAGATGGGGGTATATTAAAAAAACTTCAAATTTCAAATTTAAAGTTTAATTATTTAAATGGTGTTAAAACAAGTTTAGTGTCATCTTCTTTAACGTAAAATTCAGTAGATAAATTTCCATCATAATTTAAAGAATAGGGATTAATAACTTCATAGCCTATAATAATATATCCTTTTTAAATAAAAAATATTACATTTTTGTGAGTATGTTTTTATAAGTTCTCAAATAGCGTTATAACCTGTATTTATAAGCGTTTACGCATTTTTGTTTTTGAAGGATATTCTTATAAATTGTTATAATTTCTTATGTTTTCACTTTGAAAAGTAGTAAATTAGTAGTAAATTAGTAGTAAAAATTTAGAAACCTTTTGAAGTATTAATTTTAAATATTTAAAAAATACTATGGCATTGCACAGTATAAGAGTATCTATCTATAAAAGCGAGACTTGAGTGGTCAAGTCTTCGCCATAATAAGGTATAGTATTACCCTTATTATGTAGCATATAGCATGTAGCAAATTTACTAATTATTTAAAGATAATATTCTTAAACATATAAATTAAAATTTTTAAACAAAAAATAATTTTGGATTATAATTATTTATACCAAAATTATTTTAATTATAAACAATAATTCTTTAAAGTTATCTATGCAATGTAAGGGATTTCTTTAATACTTTTGCTCTTGAGCTAATTTTTATAGCTGATAAATAGGAACCTTCCTGTGTTTCAGAACAAAAATTAACATCTCTATAATTTATATCACATAATTCTTGATATAAACTTTGAATCCTTTTTAAGTTTTCTTCACAATCTTTATCACTTAAAGATCCATAAGTTCCAATGAACAATGTTTTATATGAATCAATAAGTTTAAAAAATGGATATAATTCTGCTTTTGAATAAGGAACTTGAGTCATTAATGTACCTATTTCATCATTAAATATGGGAGGGCAATTAGGATTAGTTGCATAATCTTCTTTTGTTGGATATCTTACAATCACATCACCATCATTACATACTGCAAGTTCTCCAGTAAACACTTCAATCCCACTATCTCTTTTTATAGTTTTTGCAAATGGAGATATTACTATTGGTTGATGGATTGTATTATTAGCCATTTCAATAGCAATAGTATCATATATACCTTTTCCAAATTCAGCCATAGTATAAGTTTGGATTTCTTCATCATTTTCCATATAATCAAATAATTGAACATAACTAGAAGCAGCAACTCTTTTATTAACAATCCAATCTGCAAATAAATCAGAATACTTGTTAAAATTATCAATCGTATCTTTTATACCATATGCTTTTTTAAATTCTTCAAACATTTTTAATAAATATTTATCCATTAAAAACACCCCTTTGTTGGTTATATATTATACAATATTTTTCTAAAAAGTCAAATCAACCTTGTAATTGATAGTGTTTAAAAAAATTAGAAAAAAATTTTAACATATCAAGACTCTTTATAAAGTAGTAAATTAGTAGTAAAATAATCTTAAAACTTTACATATATGCCCTAAAATTAAGGCTTTTTTGTCAAAAACTAAACTTTTCTTTTAAAAGTTCATAATAATCCATATTATCAACTTTCTCAATATAATTTCCATTTTCCATAATTATTGATTTAATACCTCTTATTATTGATGTACCATATGTTGTTAATTTTTGATTTTCATCATTTTTTAAATCCTTAATATTTTCATATACGAAAACATCATCATTAATTATGTTTATAAAATCTCCAATACTAGGTTCAAAATAGTAATTATCTCGTTCCTTAGAAGAAACATTTAACTCGTTTTTTAATTCTTTTAATTTAGCATATGTATTTAAATCTTTCATCATATCTTCAAAATTTTGATAATTAATGGCACAGCCATCTAAAGTATATAATAATTTATCTTTGTAATATATAATTGCTCCATCATCATAGGCTTCAGGACCTGGACCTAAGTATTCTTTAAAATATATATAATCAGTATTTGCTAAATCATTAAAAGCACTAATATCTGTACAATTTAATGAAGTCAAGCTTATATAAGATTTATCAGGCAATTTAAAATGCGTATTTTTAGTAATATTTGTATAGGTAAAATCAATATATAATCCTTTATTAGCTGATTCTATTTCTATCGTTCCTAATTCAGCAGAAATATTATTATTTTTATAAGCACTTAGTCTAAACGTTTTAATATTTTCATTAAGAACTAAGCATAAATTAATTGGTTCTTTAAAACCATTATATTCTAATATAATCTTTTCTACATTTAACTTACTAATTAAATCAAATTCTTCTTTAGTTATACCATTATGATTTGTTAAATCAGTTTCTGATATACTTAAAGTTTTCATTTTAATATTATTTTCAACCAAAAATTCTAAAAATTCTTTTAAATTACTATCTTTATTATTTTCACCCCAATATATATAGGTGTCACTTGTATCGCTATTTAAAAGGAATTCTTTAACAAGCTCTAAAGATGTATTAGAAAAACTAAGTCTTTCAAATTTAAAAAATTCATTAAAATAACTAAAAGTACCATCAAAATTTAAAAATCCAACTTCTTTAATATTTGATAAATCTATCTTCGTAAAATCAATTGAATTAGATATTTCCCAAAAATTTAATTTTTCTAATTCTTTTTCTTTAACAATTAAATTTAATTTATTATAAACATTATTATCTAATTCTTTAACATTCTCATTACCAACAATTAATAAATCTTTGTAGCCAGCAACTTCTCTATAATTGATAGAAATATTATACTTATTACTTAATGAATTTAATTCTGTTAAATAACTCCCAGTTTCTTTAATATCTTTAATAATTTTTTCTTGTTTTCTTATACCATCTTCAATATTTATTTTTTCTTGTAAGCTATTAAAAATATTATTATTTCCTATTTTATTACCCCCAGTTAATGATAAAGAAAGGGCTAAAGTTAAAGTACTAAGTTTATATTTTAACATTTTTAAACATCTCATTTCTAACAAATAATTATTATATTAAAATTTTAATAATTATTCAACAAATTCTTGTTCAATAACTAAATCAATATCATATTCTTTTTTTACTTCTTTTTTTATCGCTAAAATTAATTTTTTTATATCTTTACCAGTAGCGTTATTAGTGTTAATAATAAAATTAGCATGTTTATTACTTACTTGGGCTCCTCCGATATTTTTTCCCTTAAAGCCTAATTTTTCAATAAGCTCCCAAGCAGATACATTAGGAGGATTACGAAATACAGATCCAGCTGATGGATAATTTAATGGCTGAGAATTAAATCTTTTCTCTTTTCTTTCTTCAATAGTTTTTAAAATATTTTCAGAAATTCCCTTATCTAAAATAAATTCCCCTTCTAAACAAATATAATCATCTTTATATTGTAAAAAAGAACTACGATATTTAAATCCTAATTCTTCTTTAGTAAATATCTTTACTTCATAATCTTTTGTAAGAACTTTAGCACTTTTAATAATATGGCTCATACTAGAATTATAGGCCCCTGCATTATTAACAATAGATCCTCCTACACTTCCTGGAATACCTGATGCAAATTCCATACCTTTAAATCCTAACTTTGATAATTTTAAAGCACATGCCATAAGAGAATATCCCGCTCCGATTATAATATTATTATCTTTAATTTCTAATTTATTAAATTTATCAAGACGTATTAAAACACCATTAAAGGTTTTATTAACAAAAATCAAATTAGAACCTTGCCCAATAACTTTATATTTAATTTTTTCGCTTTTTAAAAATTTTAATAAAGTAATAAGACTATCTAAGTCATTAGGGATAACTAAAGCTTTAGCTATGGAACTAACTTTAAAAGTCGTTAAATTTTTAACATCAATGTTTTCTTTTACTAAACCTACATCTAATTTTTTTAATTTTTCTATCATACAACCATCCTTACTAATTTTATTAACTGATAAATGACATTATCACAATACACATTATTCCAACAACTAAAGATATAACTTTTTTTAAATTCATCTTATCCGTTTTTCTAATTACTGAAATTATAACTACAATAAAAACTTGTAATTTCATAATTAAACCTACTATAACTGGAGTACTAGAAGCATAAGCAATGGTACTTAAAATACTAGTAATAGCATAGATTAATCCTAATAATAAAATATTATAAAAAAATGTTTTTTTCTCTTTTTCTTTTATTTTTTCTAGTTTATATTTTTTCTTTTCATAATGAAATAAAACATAATAAAAAGTAATAGTAACTAAATAAAATACTAAATTTATACCATATTCATTTCCACCTTTACTAGTAGCAAGTTTTAAAAAGTATGGTTCTGATGCATAAAATATAGTTGATGTAATTAAAATAAAAATATTTTTTAAATCTATTTTTTTATTTGTAATTTCATTTTTCATTTTATTTGTTTCATAAGAAAAAACATATATTGATATTAAAAAGATTGCAAATAAGATTAAAAAAATCAATTTTGGTTTTATATATCCTAAAAAAATATCACAAAGTAAAATTAAAAATAAACTTCCTGAATCTATTAAATTGGCAAGCCCTATAGGTAAAGTTTGAATAGCTTTAGCGTAACAGAAATCTCCTAAAGCCATAGCTAAAGCATAAATGATAATAACTAAAAAAGAAATAATAGACATTGTTATATTGTTAAATAAAGAAAATATTAAAACAAAAAAGCCTATTATTAAATTTACCCAAAATAAATATTGAGCTTCATTAAATTTAAGAAGAATTTTTTCTTCTAAAGTATCTCCTACTGAGTGAATAACACTCCATAAAAAAGCTTCTTTTTTTCCGTTCATTTAAGTTTTCCTTTTCTTTTTTTAATTTTCATTTTATCTTCTAGTAATACAAGGTTATAATTTTTTTTAGTTAAAATAGTAATTCTAATAGCATAAATACTTAAGATTAAAAACAATAATGAAGTTATTATTAATATAAGCCAAATACTTAAAATATGAGGATTACTAAATTTAAAGAAATTTTTAGTTGGCTCTAAAACCTTATACTTTGTTAAATTACTAATTGTTCCAAAGCTTTCATATCCCCATCTTCCAATAGTAAAATAAGATATTTTTTTAGTTAAATTTACAAAAGGTACAAACATTCCAGAAAAAAGCATTTGAACCATCATATAAAGTGGCGATAAAATGAGAGTTGTTTTAGTATCTTTAACAATAGAAGAAATAAATAAACCGATTATACTTGTTGTAAAAGCAATTAAAAAGAAATTTATAATTAAATCAAATAAAGTATTAGTTAATAAAACATCTTCTGGGCGAGGGTTTAAATGAAAATAAACTATACTAACACAAGCAATTGCTTGATATAAACATAGAAAAGAAACAACAATGATTTTTGAAAAAATATAGGATGCAAAATTTAAGCCACTCATATGTTCTTTTTTTAGCATATCTCTTTCTTTAACTATTTCTTGAATTGTATTAAAAAGCCCTAACCACATTGAGGCAAGTGCAAAAGCAATACACATCATTGCTGCAGTTATAGGATTTAAAATACTTTCTTTTTCAGTTGCAATACATATACTAAAAGCCATTAATAAAGCTTGACCAAATAATAAAATTAACATAAATTTATTATTAAATAAAGAAGAAATATAACGTTTAACAAGTGTTATTGTTTGACTAAAAAAACCAACGCGATTATTACCTTCTTGTTTTTCTAAAGAAACAATTTCCAATGGTTTTTGATTACTTATATACTTTTTATACCAAGTTTTAGAATCTGCTTTTAAAATATCATATATTTCAACAAATTCTGAAACATTAAAATATGAAAAAATATCTTTGTAAGGACCAAAATAACATATTCTTCCTTCAGTTCCCATAAACATAATTTTATCACACAAATGTAAGTTAGATATAGTATGAGCTGTTATAATAATCGTTTTTCCAGTATCGGCTATTTCTCTTAATTTTGTCATTATTTTTTTCTCAATATTTGCATCTAAACCACTAGTTGGTTCATCTAGTAAAAATAAATTTGGATCACTTAACATTTCTGTCGCAATAGATGCCCTTTTTTTCTCACCACCACTTAAATTCTTAATTAAAGTATTTTTTACATTATAAAGTTCCAATGTTTTTAAAACATGGTTAATTGTTTTCTTTATTTCCTTTTTGTTTATATTTTTTACTCTTAATTTTAAGGAATATTCTAAAGATTTATATAAAGTTAATGATCCATCTAATATTTCTTCTTGAGGTACATAAGCAATTTTGCCTTTAAAATATTCCTCTTCTTTTAATAAGTCTAAACCATTTATATAAACTTTTCCTCTACTAGGTTTATTATATCCACTTAATATATTCATTAATGTTGTTTTTCCTGCTCCAGAACATCCTACAATTGCAATAAATTCACCATTTTCAATACTAAGAGTTAATTCAGATAAAATATTTTTTTCTTTGTTTTGAATTTTAACAATTTCACTTATATGATCTATTTTTACATTAAACTCTTTTGACATTTCAACACTTCCTCTATTTTAAAATTATAGCATACATTTTTTTTACAGGCAAATATTACCAGTTGCATATTTTAAAGTCTTTGTTATAATTTTTTTGTAAACGTTTGTTCGGAGGAAAATTATGGAAAATAGAAATTTTTTATGTATTGATTTAAAAAGTTTTTTTGCATCTTGTGAATGTATTGAACGTGGACTTGATCCTTTTAATACTCCTCTTGTTGTTGCAAATACTAATCAAGGAAAAGGTGCCATTACTTTAGCAGTTACCCCATATTTAAAAAGTAAAGGGGTTAAAGGAAGAACTAGGCTTTATGAAATACCTAAAAATATAAAATATAAAATTGTTAATCCTCGCATGAAGTTATACTTAGAAAAGTCTAAAGAAGTAGTGAGTATTTATTTGGATTATGTAGCTAAAGAAGATCTACATATTTATTCTATTGATGAATGTTTTATTGATGTTACTAATTATTTGAAACTTTATAAAAAAACTGATTACGAACTAGCCTTAGATATTTTAAAAGATGTTTATATAAAAACAGGTCTTACGGCTACTTGTGGAATTGGTCCTAATATGCTACTTGCTAAAGTATCGATGGATATTGAAGCCAAACATATGCCAAATTGTATTGCTAAATGGGATTATTCTGATATTGAAACAAAATTATGGAATATTTCACCACTATCTAAAATGTGGGGAATTGGAACTCGTTTAGAAATCCGTTTAAATAATTTAGGAATATTTAGTATTAAAGATTTAGCTCTATATGATAAAAATAAACTACATGATAAGTTTGGTATTATAGGTTTAGAATTATGGAACCATGCTAATGGAATTGATACTTCAAAAATTTCTGATTTTGTCTCTTTAACAAAAGAAAAGTCTTTTAGCCATAGTCAAGTTTTATTTAAGGATTATTTTTTAGAAAATACTAAATTAATAATTGAAGAAATGGCAAGTGTTTTAGGTAGTCGATTACGCGCTAATAATTATGAGACCTCTTGTATTGGATTAGGTATAGGTTATTCTAAAATTATTAATGATGGCTTTTTTCATCATTTAAAACTGGAAGTTCCAACTAATGATGATAATGTAATAAAAGATATTTGTTTGATGATTTTTCAAAGATATTATAATAATTCTCCTATTAGAAAAGTTAGTATTAGTTGTAGCAAATTAGAAAAGTCAAAAGGTTTACAACTTAATTTATTTGAAGATTATGAAACAATGCATCAAAAAGAAATTTTAAATAAAACTCTTGATAATGTTAAAACTAAATTTGGTAAAAATAGTATTTTAAAAGCTTCTAGTTTACTTGAAGATTCAACAATAAAAGAAAGAAATAAAAAGATTGGAGGACATCATGAATAAGGATAGAGGAATTATTAAATGGTTACCTTTTGAAAGTTTAGTTTCAAGTAAACAAGTAATTGATAGTATTTTGCATGAAAAAAATAAAATTAAAAAACCAATACTTTCCTTAGAACAACAACAAGAAATTTCAGAAAAATTAATAGAAGCTTTTTATGAACAAGATGAAGTTACTTTAAAAATTTATAAAAATGGTTATATAATTACATTAATATCTTTTATAAAAAATATTGATTATACTTATAAAAAAATTGTTCTTAATAATGATACTAAAATTTTATTTAGTCAAATTGTTGATATAATTTTAAACTAAAAGAAAAAATACCATTTGGTATTTTTAATTAGTGACTTCACTATTACGCATTACTTGGGTTACATCATAACCATAAAATTCTAAAATACTTACAACTTTACGACTATGAATTCCTTTTAAACAAATTATATAATACTTTTTATTTTTATCTAATAATTCTTTGTAATTTAATAATAATTTTTGATATGGAATATTAATACTTCCAGGAATATAATTATTTTTATATGTTACTTCATCAGATACATCTATAAGGTCCCCCATGCTTTTGTTATAGACATTTAAATCTATTCTTTTCATTAGTTTCACCATTATATTATATGAAAATTTAGAATATCCCATAAATGATTAACGACTATTAAATTTTTTATTTTTGAATATTATATTAAATATTTTCTTGTAATTCCATAATTTCTTCTAGTGATAAATTAGTATATTCTTTAACCTCTTCTGTCGAAAATCCTTTTATAAGAAGTTTTTTTGCTGTTTCCATATTGGCTTCCTTTGTTCCTTTTTCTATACCTTTTGAATAGCCCTTTTCAATTC
>CAOKUH010000025.1 GCA_948472605.1 uncultured Mycoplasmatota bacterium | reverse complement strand
GTTAAAGGCTTCACTATCTGTTATTGGATAGGCATTCCTTAAATTGATTGCATCATTTTCTTCTGTTAAGATTAACTTTAAACAACCACTTGTTATGGTATTTATTCCTTCTTGGGCTATGTTAACATTCCATAAAGCGAATGAAACTCCTATTAAGAAAACTATTAGCGCTATTATACTTATTCCCAAATATACTTTTTTTCTATTTTCCATGATACTACCTCTTTCATATATATCTTATAAATCAGTTATTTACAAATACATTTTTGATAATAATAAAACGGCTTTAAGTAATTATTACTTAAAGATACTCTCTTTATTATTATTTACTATATTTAGTTTATCATACATGTATTGCAAAACGCAATGCATAAATAATGATAAGATTTTAAAGAAAAGAAATTTTGGAGGCGCAAAAAAGGCAAATCCATATATAAATTTGCCTTAAATTCTAATTATTTAATTTTTTATTTAATATTTCTTTAGTTATAACAGGGTTAGCTTTTCCTCTAGTATTTTTCATAACTTGACCTACAAAATAATCAAATAAGTTGTCTTTGCCATTTTTATATTGTTCAACTTGAGTTTGGCTTTCTTCTAATATTTTATTAATTATTGTTTCAAGTTCGTCATTATCAGAAATTTGAGCCATATCGCTATTAATATAAGTTTTTGGTTCTTTCTTTTCCTCTAATGATTTATAGAATATTTCTTTGGCTTGTTTTGAAGAAATAGTTCCTTTATTAATTTCATCAATTATTTGTTTTAAGAGACTTGGTGTTAAGTAAAAATCTTTTATATTTATTTCTAATTTATTTATTTCTCCTAAAATTTGCGTAGTTAACCAATTACATGCAATTTTAGCATCTATTCCTATATTTAAGCAACTTTCAAAATATTCTGCATATTCTCTTTCTTTAATTATGACCCCAGCATCATAATCGCTAAGATTAAGTTCATTCATATATTTTTCTTTTCGCTCTAAGGCTAGAAGAGGAATTTCCTTTTTTATTTCTTCTAACCATTCTGGACTGATTTTAAATTTAGGTAAGTTTGGGTCAACAAAATATTTATAATCAATGGCATCAGCTTTAGAACGCATTCTAATAGTTGTTCCACTTTCCTCATCAAATCTTCTTGTTTCTTGTTCGATTTCTTCATAACGACCTTGATCTTTTAATTCACTTTGTCTTTTTATTTCATAGTTAATAGCATCATAAACATTCCCAAAAGAATTTATGTTTTTAACTTCAACACGTGTTCCAAGTTCAGTAGCATCATAATCCATAATTGATATATTAACATCACATCTAATTTGACCTTTTTTCGTATCAGCTTCTGAAACATCGCAATATTTATAGACACTTCTCATATGTTCTAGAAAAGCTACAGCTTCTAAAGCACTATGTAAGCATGGTTCTGTAACCAATTCTAATAGTGGTACTCCTGCTCTATTGTAATCTATACATGAAGTGTCATAATAATGGTCTAGGCTTGCTGCATCCTCTTCTAAATGGATATCATGAATGTTTACTGGTATTTTTTCACCATTACATTCAATCGTGATATGACCATTTACACCAACAGGAGAGGCCATTTGGGTTATTTGATATCCTTTAGGTAAATCAGGGTAATAATAATTCTTACGATCAAAATACATATATTCTGGTTGAGTACAATTAAGAGCAATACTCATTTTTAAAGCATCTTTCACACATTTTTTATTAACTACAGGTAATGTCCCCGGAAATGCCATATCAACAGCACTTATATTATCATTTGGTGTTTCATTATAGGAATTTTTAGCACTTGAAAATACTTTAGAATTACTTTTAAGTTCACAATGCATTTCAAGACCAATAACCGCTTTATATTTTCCCATTTACCTCACCTCCTTAGCAATTTGATTTTTATATTCCATGGCGTTTTCAAGAGCATAAGCAATATTTAAAATATTAGCATCATCATAACAATTACCTGTTATATTTAAACCAACTGGTAAATTATTTACAAATCCATCAGGAATAGTAATTGATGGGAAACCACCAAAATTACCTATTTGTAAATGTTCTTCTAAAGGCGCAGTATCTTTAGTTAAAATATCTTTTGAGCCATCTAAGTGTTTAGCAGGTCCACTTCCAACAGGAAGAATAACAGCATCATATTTTTCATATAATTTTTTCCATGCATCTACTAAAAGTCTTCTAACTCTTTGGGCATTTTTAAAATATCTTTCTTGTTGTTCTTTTTGTAAAATATAAGATCCTATTACTAATCTTCTTTTAATTAAAGGAGAGAAACCTTTAGTTCTATGATCCATCATCATTTCTGTAACATTTTTACCATTTCCTCTAGGGCCAAAGATAATACCTGTTAAATTAGATAAATTACTTGTAGCTTCAGCACAAGATATAGCAACATAAACACTTGGAAGTGCATCTAATAAGTTTTTAGGAATTGAGACACAATCTATTTCTATGCCTAATTTTTTAAAAATCTCTAATTTATCCATAAAATTATTTAAATGGCTTTTTAATTCTTCCGTAGGATTTTCGTAATTATTTAAGTCACATAGTTCTTTAATGTAACATAGTTTTTTTCCTTTGACCTCTCCATTTATACTTTTATATAAGTTAATGTCTTTTGAATCCCAACTAGTCATATCATTTTTATCTATACCTTTCATTGTATCAACAACTATGGCGGCATCTAAAACGTTTCTTGTTAAGACTCCACAATGGTCTAAACTTGAGGCAAAGGGAAATAAACCATATCTTGAAATCATTCCATAAGTAGGTTTATATCCTACAATTCCACAATAAGCAGCAGGTTTTCTAATAGAATCTCCTGTATCGCTTCCAAGAGCATAAGGATAAACACCTAAAGCAACAGCACATGCAGAACCTGCACTTGATCCAGCTGTCATTCTTTTAGGATCCCAAGGATTTTTCACAATACCTGTATGTCCAGTAGTGCCTGTTCCACCCATTCCAAATTCATCTAAGACCGTTTTATTAACTGGTACGGCTCCTGCATCTAATAATTTTTGAACAGCAGTAGCATTAAAAAAGGGTACATAGTCTTTTAAAGCATTAGATGAGCCAGTTGTTAAAATATCTTTTGTGGAATAATTATCCTTTATTCCAAAAGGAATACCAGAAAGTAAATTATCAGTCAAAGACGTTGGTTTAGCATCATCTATAATTGTTACAAAAGCATTATATTTAGCATTAATATCATGGGATTTTTCTAAGGCTTCTTTAATTAGGTCTTCGCTAGTTACTTCGCCCTTTTTCAAGCTATCATGTAATTCTTTAATACTTTTATTCATTAGTTATCCCCTCCTACTACTATAGGTACTTCTATTTCTCTTCCTTCAGTGGCATCAGAATTTCTTAAAGCATCTTTTATATCAATTGAAGATGTCGCCTCATCTTCTCTTAAAGTAAATATAAAATCATCTAAAGTATGAGTCATTGGTTCAATTGTTTCTATATTGGGAATATTTTCTACTTTGCTTAAATTTTCATCAATTATAGCAAATTCATCTAAAACCATTTTATTTTCTTCAAAACTTAAGCCAATTAGTAATTTAGATGCTAAATCATCAACTAATTCTTTGGTAAATTTATTATTCATTTTCTTCATCCTTTCATTTTAATCAATATTATCATTTTCATCCTCTATTAAATTAATACCTAATTCTTCTAATTGAGAAGCAGATACTATATTAGGAGCTTCACTCATTAAACAACTTGCACTTTGTGTTTTTGGAAAAGCTATTACATCTTTTATATTATCAGTACCAGTTAATAGCATTGTAAATCTTTCAAGTCCAATGGCAAGTCCAGCATGAGGAGGAGCTCCAAATTTAAATGCATCCATAAAGAAACCAAATTTATTTTTTATATCCTCTTCAGTTAATTCTAAAGCATCAAAAACAACTTTTTGAATTTTAGGGTCATGAATACGTACTGAACCTCCTCCAAGTTCATAGCCATTTAAAACTATATCGTAGGCTATACTTAAAACATTTTCTTTATCATTTTTTAAATTTTCTATACTTGCAGGCATGGTGAATGGATGGTGCATAGCTTTATATCTTCCCTCTGTTTCAGAGTATTCAAACATAGGAAAATCTAAAACCCATAAAAAATTCAATTTATTGGTATCAATTAAATTTAATTCTTGGGCGATTTTAAGTCGTAAAGCTCCTAATGAATCATAAACAATTTTCTTCTTATCAGCCACGATTAAAATTAAATCGTTGTTTTCAATATTATAAGTTTTTTTCATATCTTCTAGTTTTTCTGGTTCTAAGTTTTTTGCAATTACACCATTAAATGTATCTGTATCGTATTTTAACCAAGCTAGTCCTTTAGCTCCATATATTTTAACGAAATCAGTTAAATGTTCTACATCACTTCTAGAATATTTATCGCCATTGTTTTTTACAATTAAACATTTAACAATTCCTCCACTTTCGATTACATTATTAAATACATTCATTTTAGTACCACGAAGTATTTCTGTTAAATCTAAAAGTTCCATTTCGAATCTTGTATCAGGTTTATCAGAACCATATTTATCCATTGCTTCTTTATAGGATATTCGAGGGAAATCTTTTAAATCAATGCCTTTTACTTTTTTTACGACATGTTTAATCATTTTTTCCACTAAAGTTATCACATCTTCTTGACTTGCAAAACTCATTTCTAAATCTATTTGCGTAAACTCTGGTTGTCGATCTGCTCTTAAATCTTCATCACGAAAACATTTAGCTATTTGATAATATTTCTCAAATCCTCCCACCATTAGTAATTGTTTAAATATTTGGGGACTTTGAGGAAGCGCATAAAAGGAACCCTTATTTACTCTTGATGGTACGATATAGTCCCTTGCACCTTCAGGAGTTGATTTACAAAGTATAGGTGTTTCTATTTCTAAAAATTCTTCTTTATTTAAAAATTCTCTTACACTAGCTGTTATAAGTGATCTAGTTCTAATAGTGTTTTGCAGTTTTTCTCTTCTTAAATCTAAATAGCGATATTTTAATGCTACTTGTTCACTAACTTCCTTATCTTCATAAACATTAAAAGGTAGTACTTCACATTCACTTAATATTTCTAAATTCTTAACCATTAATTCTACTTCGCCGGTTGGAATTTTAGGATTAATCATATCATCAGTTCTTGGGATTAATTCACCCGTTACTTTAATACAATATTCATTTTTTAAGCTTTCTGCTAGAGCAAAATCATCAGTCAAAAAACTTCTATTGAAAACAACTTGTAAAAAGCCTGAACGATCTCTTAAATCAACAAATATTACTCCTCCCATGTCACGTCGTTTGTTGACCCAACCATAAACTGTGTATTCTTTGTTTATATCACTTTTTCTAAATTCTCCATTATTATATTGTTTCATTATTTATTCATCTTCTTTCTTTATTGCATTATTCATTTTTTCTTTTTGGCTATCTGTAAATATTGGATCTAAGTAAGGAGTATTTACAAGTTCTTTAATAAACTCAGTATCTTTAGTTTTCAAAACTTTATCAATTAATCTATCTAAATCTAAATCCTCATTTACACCACTAATAAGTTCTGCTAAGTAATAATCATCTCTTTTTAATATAAAGTAGTCTTCTATTTTAGAAAAATTTTTGTTTTTTCGCGTATAGTTCATTGCCATTCGCCATAAAGCTTCTCGCTTATCTTCTTTAATACCAACTTCAATTAATTCATCAAAATTTTCTTGTGTAATTGGAGGTGGTAATGGAACATATATATATTGGGTAATAAACTCTAATAGAGTTAAATCATCCATTTGTAAACAAGTTTTATTATATATAGGAAAATGGGTTAATAGTTCAAATAGTTTTTCGTATCTTGGACCACCATCAGAAACTTTTTCTTTTTCTTCTAACATATTATTATACTGCTTTTCAACAAACTCTCTTTCTTCTTTATCTAAATTATCACTATCTAAAACTTTCTTATAAGCCTCTAACATACGATTAATGGATTCTAATCTTTTTACTTCGATAACATCAATTTCATTAGGTACAATTTTAACTATTTCTTTAACTTCATTTATAAGTTTATTTATTTCTTCTAATTCATCTTTTGTAAACACTTTCTTATCTATATTTTCTAAAAGATTAATTAATTTTTCACAATTTATAAAACGATTCACATAGCGATAAATTATATTTACTAAATTCATTATTTAACTCCCTTTATTAATAATAAAACTCTTCTAGCATATTCATATCTAAACTAGCTTCTTCTAAAAATTTATGATCATATTTTTCGTTCAAATGTTTATATTTAAGGACAAAATCGTTAAAATCAAAAGTAAACAAGTCTAAATAATCTTCTATAATATCTTCTAAAAATTGACAATTTTGAGATTCTAAAAATTTCAAAATTTTTTTCATATTTTCTATATTGATATTTTTTAAAGTACTTTTTTCATATTTTTCGATTATTTCTTCTATGTTCATTTATTTCTTCCCCTTTGCTCTATATTTTTCATATCGATTCCATATTTTTCTTTTAAAACTTTATTAGTTGCATTAAAAATTGGATTTAGTTTTTTTCCACCCTTATTATCATCGACTATGAGTTCTATTCCCATTTCAATTAAATATTCAATTAATTTTTTTTCACTATTATCCATATTTACAATTCCTATTTAAAATTCACAATTTCCAGGAGTTCTTGGATATGGAATAACATCACGAATATTATCCACTCCTGTTAGGTATATTAATAATCTTTCAAAGCCCATACCAAATCCTGAGTGAACACATGTTCCAAATTTTCTTAAATTAAGATACCAATCAAGACTAGTATATTCCATATTCATTTCTTTCATACGATTTATTAGTTTATCATAGTCCTCTTCTCTTTGACTTCCACCCATCAATTCTCCAGCTCCTGGTACTTCTAAATCAACTGCTGCAACTGTTTTTCCATCTTCATTTTGTTTCATATAGAAAGCTTTAATGTCTTTCGGCCAATTTTTGATAAATACAGGACCATCAAAATATTCAGTAATGTATTTTTCATGTTCTTTAGCAATATCACTGCCATATTCTGGTTCAAAATCCCATTTAACATCAGCATTTTTTAATATTTTTATGACCTCTTCATGATCAATTCTTGTAAATTTTGATTTTATTAATTTATTTAATTTATCTATTATCCCAACTTCAACAAATTCATTAAAAAAATTCATTTCATCTGGACATTCATCTAAAACATATTTGACAACATATTTTAGCATATCTTCCATAATATCCATGTCACCATTTAAATCGCAAAAGCATATTTCTGGTTCAATCATCCAAAATTCTGCAGCATGGGTTTTAGTATTAGAGTTTTCCGCTCTAAATGTTGGGCCAAAAGTATAAGTTTTCTTGTATGCTGTTGCAAATGTTTCTGCTTCTAATTGGCCACTTACTGTCAAATTGGTCATTTTGCCAAAAAAATCTTTAGAATAATCAATTTCTCCTTTTAATTTTTCTACGGGCAATGTGGTAACTTGAAACATTTCTCCAGCACCTTCACAATCACTTGCTGTTAGTAAAGGTGCATGAAAGTAAACATATCCTCTTTCTTGAAAATACTTATGAATAGCATAAGAGGCAACACTTCTTACTCTAAATACAGCTTGAAAAAGATTAGTACGTGGTCTTAAGTATGCAACTTCTCTTAAAAATTCTTTTGTATGCCTTTTAGGTTGTATAGGATAATCCTCAGAACAACTTCCTAAAACAATAATACTAGTAGCTTTAATTTCAAAAGGTTGTTTACCTAGAGATTTTATTAATGTACCTTTTATATTTAAGGCACTACCTACTAAAGTTTTACTAATGGTTTCAAAATTGTCTAAAGTTGTATCATAAACAATTTGCATATGTTTAAAACAGGTCCCATCACTAAAATCTATAAAACCAAAATCTTTTTGTCTTCGGTGATTCCTAATCCAACCATTTACTTCAACTTCTTTATTTACTAAAGTATCAATATTATCAAAAATTTCTTTTAAATCCATTATTATTCTCCTATCCATTTGTAACGATATAATCTATTATTTCAGATTCATCTATTTTTATTTCCTCTTTTGTTAAATTATCTTTAATAGTTATTAAACCTTTATTTAAATCTTCACTATTTAAGATAATTAATAATTCTGCTTTATTACGATCTGCTTCTTTAAATTGACTTTTTAAACTTCTACCTGTTGTATCATAATCGACACTTACTCCACTTTGGCGTAAATCTTGGGCAAGGGTTATGGCTTTTATTTTTTCCTCTTCATTTACATACATAATATAACAATTAATACCTTGTTTTAACGTATTCTCAAATTCATCCATTGCTAACATAATACGCTCTATTCCACAAGCAAAGCCCATACATGGAGTGCTAGGTCCTCCAAGAGTTTCTACTAAATCATTGTATCTTCCCCCTGCAGCAATAGTATTAGCACCAGCTAATATTTCCTCATTACTTTCAATTTCAAATACAGTGTAATCATAATAATCTAGGCCTCTAACTAATTTATGGTCTACTTCATAATCAATATCTAAATATTCTAAATATTCTAAAACTTTGTTAAAACGTTTTTTAGATTCTTCACTTTGATAATCTAATATATTAGGAACATTTTTTAGAATATCAGAATTTTTATCCACTTTACAATCCAATATACGTAATGGATTTTTTTCATATCTTATTTTACAATCTTCGCATAGGTCATTTAAATGTGGTTTTAAATAATCTTTTAAGGCAATTTTGTAGTTTTCTCGATCTATTTTATTTCCTAGACTATTTATTTTAACATTTAAGTCTTTAAATCCTAAATCTTCAAATAAACGATAGCCAAAAGATATTACTTCAGCATCAACAGCTACATCATTGCTTCCTAGTATTTCAACTCCAAATTGTGTAAATTCTCTATTTCTACCATTACCTGGTCTTTCATATCGATACATTGTACCATTATAATAGAGTTTCCTTGGCATATTAGAACCATACATTTTATTTTCGATAAAACTTCTAACAACTCCTGCTGTTCCCTCTGGTCTTAAAGTAAGTTCTCTATCACTTCGATCTTTAAAATCATAAGTTTCTTTTGTTACTATATCAGTATCATCCCCAACTGTTCGATGAAATAATTCACGTGATTCAAAGATTGGGGTTCTAATTAAATCATAATTGTAAAATTCACAATAATAATCAATCATTCGATTTATCTTTCTTAATTTAATGGCATCTGTATCTATTACATCATAAGTTCCTTTAGGTTTTGTAATCATTTTAAAATTCCTCCTTTAAACAAAAAAACCTAATAAATGTAAGGACGAAATTTTTTTCCGCGGTGCCACCTTACTTTACTAGGTACTCTTCAATTTTATATCGCATTTCATGCGTCTTCTATGTTCTTAAAAAGCTGTCTTTTCAAAAGTATTTTTTTAGGTTATTCTCAGCAACTAAACCTTCTCTTAAAAAAAATATTCTTTTTACTTTTTCTTTTCCATAGAAAATTTAAATATAACAATATTCTATTACTTAATTTATGTTAAGTCAATCATATTTTGGCATTTTTATTTAAAATCAAATACCTATTATTCCTCAAATGTTGTTGCTAAAAATAATTTTCTTGTTAAATCATTTTTAATATCTTCATCCGTTAAATTATCATACTCTATTCTAGAAGTTTCATTCATTCTATCACCATAAAGATTTCCATATTTAACAACACATTCACTAGGAAATTCCGTGTTAGAACCCCATGCTCTAAATTGAACATAATTATGTTTAATCCCTTGATAATTAGCATAAAACATATCATAAAAAGCTTGTTTAGCTATATTAGCCTGTTTTATATTATAATAAGTTGTAGGATTTAAATATTTTTTAAAGGAACCATTTTCATAAACAACAAATTGGCTTGGGCGAGTTACTTGACTATAAGGATTTGTTCCCATATAAATATATTTAACATTAGTAATTCTATTAAATATAGTATTAGAAACCCAATAAAGATCTTCATAACTTTTATAACCTTCTGCTGCTACAATAGCTACTGTAATATCTAATTCATTTTTAGAATTAAAATCATAGTGTTCTAAAATATAGTCTTCTTTCTCTTGATTAATTAATTCATATAATTTTAAAATAATTTTTTGATTAATATCTAAACTTTCAAAGTTTAAACCAAATAAATCTAAGTATTCTTGTTTAGTTATATTAAAATAACTTAAAATAAACTCTTCTCGTGTTTCTAAAGGATAATTTTTCAAAAGTAACCATATGCATTCTACATGTTCTTCAAAAGTAAATCTTTTAATACTAAAAGTATAATTTATAATCTCTTCTAAAGTAATCGCATTGTATGAAGAATTATTATTATAATATACTAAATATTTTATCAAGTCTTTACTATTAAAAGCATTACATTTTAAGATACTAGTGAATAAAGTATCGAATGGTATTAAATCTATATCAATAATATTTTCTATTATTATGTCTTTTGTCTTATCATCTAATAATTCATCAAAAATATTTTCAATAGTTGTGTTAGGAATTAATAGTGAATACCAAACTTTTTCTTTTATAGTAAATTTTTCACATTGTATTATATAACTAAATAATTCATGGTTTGTTATTACATCAGAATTTAAAATATATTCCATTAAATCATATCTTTTTATTCCGTCTAAAGAGATTAGATAATTAAAAATATTTTCGATATTAGTAATATTAGAGTTAATAATTATTGGAATAATTCTTTCATAATTAGGATTTTTAGTTATTAAATAATTAAAAATATTTTCATATCCTGTTATATTTGAATTAATTATTTCGTCTATTTTTTCTTCATTAGTTAAACCTTTAATATCCAAAATTTTATCGAATTTTTCTTCATAACTTTCATTAGTAGAATAAATGTGTTCTAATCTTTTTCTAGCAATTATTGGAGCAGTTACATCACCTATAGTTGTAGTCTTTTCGTATTCTATATCTGGTATTAATTCATTATATAATTCTATAATTTGATCAATAGCTTTAGTATCATCTAAGGCATTTTGGTTTATTGGTGAATTAATAGCTATTATTATAGCTATTGGAAAACATAAATATTCTAAAAATAGCTTACCTATTGTTGAAGAATTAATAACCTCTTCTGAGGAATTTATCTCATTAGTCCATAAAATTTCTTCATAGTTTATAATAGGGAGACTAAATAATTTTTTAAAATATTCTTCGATATTAAAGATATCATTTGAAAGCGTTGTATTATTATCTCTAACTAGTAAAGTTTTAGTTCTAAATAAAGAAGTGAAGCTAATATGATTAAAAACTTTTAATAAATAATCGTTCATTTTTTTATCAATCATATTATCCTTGCTAATATTATTATATACTAATGTTTCTTTCATTAAATTACTTATAGATCCTATTTCTTGTCTAACTTCGTTAATTATCTTTATATTAGCATTTTTTCTATCTAGATTCCTTTTACTTAAAACAATATATTTTTTCTTTTTTTCTATAAGTGATTTATAAGAATTATTAAGAGCGATTAAGCTTAAATTAATTGCATTAACAAAAAATGTTGGTGTATAAATTTCCATTTAGGGTTATCTTCCTTTCATTATTTATTTTTAATTTTTTAATGCCTTAATCATTTTAAATAGTCTATAGCCAAAAGTCAACTTTTTTAGGGTTAAAATAAAAGATTCTGTGATTTTTTTGAAAATATTACATATAGAAATTGGTAATTTTATCAGTTTCTTTTTTATTTATAGTTCACATTCTTTCAAATATATTATTCGAAACTAGTCTAAAATCATGTTTTTTAATCAAAAATTGTATTTTATAATGTTTAATAATAAATAACTATGAATCTTAAACAATTTATCAAGCATTTGGTGCAAAATATCGTTATTGTGAGCCAAAAATCAAATATTGACAATATTTTTTTTAAAATTCATGCCAGGTGGTATAAATGAAGTTTAATATATTCTTTATAAGAAAATATTATGATACATCTCAAAGAAAGATAGCTGAACTTTTAAAAGTATCTAAATCGACATATGCTAGATGGGAAAGAATGGATGTGATAATTCCCTTGCTTCATCTAATAGATTTTTGTAATATTACAAATACTTCTTTAGATTTTGTTTTAGGTCTTTGTGAAAATCAAAAAGAAATAGTAACAGAAATTCAATATGGTAATTATGTAGGAATTAATCTAAAAAAGATTAGGATTAAAAGGAAATTAACGCAAAAAGAATTTGCTAATTCATTAAATACAACTCAATCAGTTGTTTCGAGTTACGAAAGAAATCTTAATATGATTCAAACTGCTTTTTTGTATGATATATGTAGAATATACAAAGTATCTGCAGATAAATTATTAAGAAAAGATTTTAATTATGATGATAGATTGTAAAAAAACAGGGAAATTGATTTGTTTAGAGCGAAAGAAACTAAATCTTACACAAGAAGACTTAGCCTCAATGTTATTCGTATCAAGACAAGCAATTAGTAAATGGGAAAGAGGTATATGTATGCCTGATTATTCATCATTTCTTTATTTAAGTAAGATTTTTAATATAACTATAAACGAGTTTTTAGAAGGAAAAAGAAATAATAATTAGATACTAAAAAAAGCTTCTTACAAGATCAAAAGCAAAGACTAAAATTTATTACATATAAAATAAATTATTACTAATAAATCAACTAACTTAAAAAGAAGCTTTGTTATTTTCGCTTCTTTAACAATTTATGTCAGCGTCTAAAAAAATATAAAATCTTTAACGCAAATTCAAACTCTCATAATTGTTCTACAATCATTTTTCTTAGTTTTTTTCAAATAATCAATACCCATTTTTTTCAGATTTGATAAAACTATCTTTTTTAATTTGTTATTCTTAAAATATATTTCAACTTCTTTAGTATCGTAAATCAATATAATTAAACTACAATCACTTTTAAAAGTTTCATAATCTTTTATATCTATAATTTTATCTTCTTTAGAAAATACTTGTAAATTGCATTCAATAATAAATATTTGATTAAACTTTAAAGTTTTTCCAGTATTTCACCTTTTACTAATTCATTTAAAGGTAATTATTTATAATTTTTATCAAACATTTCTTTTTGAGCAAAATACCAAATATATTCATTAAA
The DNA here is from genome assembly GCA_948472605.1 of uncultured Mycoplasmatota bacterium. Classification (GTDB taxonomy): domain Bacteria; phylum Bacillota_I; class Bacilli_A; order RF39; family UBA660; genus MGBC108787. Next base: position 2,041 of record CAOKUH010000025.1, on the reverse strand, counting down.
ATCTATTCCCTTTAATAGATCATACAATACTGAATTATTGTTTGTATTATGTATTTTAAATTCTATTCCAATTATCTTATTACACTCATTTCTATGTGATGTTGCACCAGCGATTACTAGACTTATGATATTCCCACATATATAGTATGTTAGATATTTCATGCCCATTTTCCCTAGATAATGATCCATCAGGATTTTTATTCCATCTTTGTTATAAAAATACTTAATAACTAATGTACTATTCTTATAACTTTAGAGTTCTCTTGCATACCATGTTAAATTAGTTTCTTCTATTTTTACTGGATTTCCTATTTTATCATATAATATTTCTTCATTGTAAACTTAGTTAATTGATTATCTTTCCATAAAGTATTTGTATATTCATAAGTATCTTCATTAACTAAAATTTTATTAATATTGTCATATCCAAAAGTAAAATTACTTCCTTTAGGACTAAACATTCCTATTAATTGATTATTTTTTATCATATTTGATTAAAATTAAAAGAAGCTATTAAAAATCAAATAAAGATTCTAATAACTTCTACTAACATCATCATTAATTACATTAGTCAAAATCTATTATACTTTCTATATTTTTAGAAATTCGTTTAGTAAAATTTGCATTTTTTAATTTTATGTTAACAATATAACTATCAACAATTTCCAAAAAAATTGCCCAATTATCATTTTTCAAATCATTTTCACTTTCATACAATTTTATTGTAGCGAAAATAATATAGTATCTATCAATTGATAATATATTCCAAAAATCATAATTACTAAAAACATCAATCTTACTATCAAATAAATAATCATCAGTTGTAAGTATTTCGTCATCTAAAATTTGCCATTTATAATTTACATCATCTATATCTTCAAAAATTAAATTTAAATATTTTCCCCATTCATTTTTTATATGAAAATTATATTCAATCATTAAATAAACCTTCTTTCTTTATGGAGTTACTAAATTTGCAGGAATACTCCACCACATACCTGGTATAAATGAAAGTTCCATTCTTATACCACGATAAGCTAGATATCCTCCACCAATAGCAACTGCTATTTTAGCTATATCATCTAGTTCTCCTAGATTAGGACTTCTTGGCTTCCCTCTTGACGCATTTTTTCCGTTCCAAGTCCAATCATGAACATGAGGATTACCAAGTTCTTCATGATGTTTAGGGTGTGAATAATCTATATCTTTTAAAGCTTTACCATCAGGTCCAAATACGCGTAAATCTCCTTTCGGTCGTTTCCAAATCGAATTTGGTTCACTTTCTGTTGGTGGCTGATCTTTATTTACTTGCATTGATACAATATTACTAGAGTTATTTATAACAATAGATTGCTTTTTTATTGTAGGAGCATTATTTAACCCAGCTGTTATTTTTTCTTTAATTATTTTAAAAAGATTTGTACCAATAGTATCTCGTGAAATTGTTGGATTATTTTCACAATAAGCATATAAGTTATAGCCAAGATATGTTTCACTAGTTCCTATTATTCCATCAGCATTAATAAATCTACCCCATAGTGGATTATAATATCTACTATTTAGATAATATAACTTAGTTTCTTTATCATAATAGTAACTTCTATATCTATATGGGTTGATATTTCCTATGTGTTCTTCATTTACTTGATTTCCATTGGAATCTTTGATACTGATGATTCTTCCATAACTATCATATTCATATTCACACGATTTAATTTTTCATTAAGAAGTTTTGCTTTTAATATGGAGTTTTATTAGCAATACGAAATTTTGGAAAATTAAATCTAGGGTAGAAGCCCCGCAATCTTGTTACGGGATAGTTTACAAATAAGATCATAATTACTATTATATATTCCTGTTATATCATTTTGATAATTTTTTCTATAATAGTATTTGTTATTATTGTATATGAACCCTAATAAATCATTCTCATCAGTTCTATTTTATTATAGCACACAACTTAAAAAAGAAGCAGTTTTTATTTTCGCTTCTTCTCAGGCTCATTACCAACATATGTTAATGAATTATTTGTTCTTTTCTC
>CAOKUH010000024.1 GCA_948472605.1 uncultured Mycoplasmatota bacterium | reverse complement strand
AAATAGAGGCTTAGGGAGTTTTTACTTTCTAAAAAGTGTTTAAGTTGAGATTATACTTCTTTTACAAGTTAAAAAAACTACGCTATTTTGTAGTTTTATAAATTTTTTTTGATAATTTTATCATAATGACGAGGATAGATATTATTTGTACTTTTGAAATGTTCTATAACTAAAATTGTTCTTTTGCTATTTTCAATTGGTAAATAAAATTCTTTTTTGGTTATAACTTTGCCATTTAATACTTTTAAAGATTTATTAAATAATTCTTCTTCTTTTTCAACGTTTGATTTCAAAGGAATAAATAAGCCATTTATTTTTAAAGCAGGTATAGACAATTCTGCAAGTATTCTTAATTCTGCTACAGCTCTTGATGTTACTATATCAAATGTTTCAAAATTATTTCTAACGTATTCTTCAGCACGTATATTAACTATTTCAACATTTGGTAAATTCAGTTTTTCTTTTAATAATTTTAAGAATGTTGTTTTTTTATTATTAGAATCTAATAAAACAAAATGACTTGTTGGATTAAATATAGCAAGTACCATTCCTGGAAATCCTGCTCCTGTTCCTATATCAAGGATATTCATTTTTTCTTTTATATACTCATTAATTGTTAAAGAATCATAAAAATGTTTTAAATAAATACTATTTTCATCTTTAATAGCTGTAAGATTTGTATGTTTATTATATTCAATTAAAAATTCTTTATATTGCTCTAACTTTAGTAAATTTTCATTTGTTATAGTTATATTTAATTCTTTCAAATATTTTATAAATTCATCTTTAGTCATTGTTATATTCCTTCTTTAAATATACTGCTAGAATAGATATATCGGCAGGGTTTACGCCACTTATTCTTGATGCTTGCCCAATTGATATTGGTCTAATTCTTTCTAATTTATCTCTTGCTTCACTAGCTAAATTCTTTATTTTTTTATAATCAATATCTTTAGGGATTTGTTTTTCTTCTAATTTTAACATTTTTTCTATTTCTTTTTTTGTTTTAACAATATATCCTTCATATTTTATATCTATACTTACTATATCTTTTATTGAATTATCAAATGGAATATTTATCATTTCATCTAAAAATTCCATTGTTATTTCAGGTCTTTTTAACAATTCTATAAGCGGTGTTTTATTTAATGGTAAACTAAAATCATTATTTTTAAACTTTTCTTTTATTTCTAGGTTTATTTCTAATTTAGTAGTCTTTAAAAATTCTTTTAAATTATTTATTTCTGCAAGGTGATTTTGATAATTTTCATACATTTCACTTGTTATTGTTCCTAAAGTGTGAGCATATTCGCGTAATCTTAAATCAGCATTGTCATGTCGTAATAAAAGTCGATATTCTGCACGTGAAGTTAGCATTCTATATGGTTCTTGTGTTCCTTTAGTAACTAAATCATCAATTAATACTCCAATATATGATTCATTTCTTTTTAATATAAATGGTTCTTTTTCTTCTAGTTTTCTAGAAGCATTTATTCCTGCAATTAAACCTTGAGCCGCGGCCTCTTCATAACCACTTGTGCCATTAATTTGGCCAGCTGTAAATAAATTTTCAATTATTTTTGTTTCCAAAGACGGGTTTAGTTGTAATGGATCTATAGCATCATATTCAATAGCATAAGCATATTTGGTAATAATTGATGTTTCTAATCCTTCTAAACTATGAACCATTTGATCTTGGACATCCTCTGGCATACTAGTTGAAAAACCTTGAATATACCATTCATCATAATACATACTTTCTGGTTCTAAAAAAAGTTGATGTCTTTCTTTATCTTTAAAACGAACTATTTTATCTTCAATAGATGGGCAATATCTAGGACCTACTCCTGTAACATATCCCCCATACATACTTGATTTATCTAAATTGTCTAATATTATTTGATGGGTTTTATTATTGGTATAAATTAGGTAACACTTTTGTTGATCTTCTATTTTATAAATTGGTTCATCGTCATGAGAAAAGGTATAATAAATATTATCGCCATATTCAGGACTGCATTTTGTGAAATCGATTGAACTTGCTTTTATTCTTGGAGGAGTTCCTGTTTTTAATCGTTGAATTGTAAATCCTAATTTTTTTAAATTGTCACTTAAAAAGTTACTTCTCTTTTCACCATGAGGACCACCCTCAAGGCTTACATCTCCTCTTAAAATGTTACTTTTCAAATAAGTTCCTGTTGTTAATATTAAAGAATTACACATTATTTTTTCTTGATTTGAAAGAATAATTCCTTTTATTTTATTATCTTTGACAATAATATCTTCAACTAATGCTTCTTTTATAGTTAAGTTATTAGTTGCTTCTAGTTTTTTTAACATATTTTGGGGATAAGTTATTTTATCTGCTTGACATCTTAAAGATCTTACAGCAGGACCCTTTTTACTATTTAGCATCTTTATTTGAAAGTGTGATTCATCAGCTACTTTACCCATTAATCCACCTAAGGCATCTATATCTCTTACTATTACACCTTTAGCTGTTCCTCCTATACTTGGATTACATGGCATATCAGCTATGTTATTTTTATTCATGGTGATTAGTAAAGTCTTTTTCCCTAAAAATGCTGCTATATGGGCAGCTTCACAACCAGCATGCCCTCCACCAACTACTATTATATCATAATTCATTGTTTTCACTTCCTAGATTTTTTCTTATTCTACTTCCCTAAACAAAAATTTTTAAATAGTTTATCTATTAATTCATATTCATATGTTTCACCAATTAATATTCCTAATTTATCAAAAGCATCTCTTAAATTAATTTCAAGCATATCAATAGGAATATTTTTTTCAATATCTTTTAGTATTTTTGTTATACTTTCTAAGGCACCTTTTACTAAAGTTATTTGTCTTACATTAGAAAGATAAGTTAAATCTTTTTCGTTTATTTTATCAAGGTTATACATTTCAATTATTTTTTGTTTTAAATCTTCTAAACCATTTAACTCTTTGGTATTGCCTTTTATTACATTTAATTTATTATCTAATTTAATTTTAGTTTTTAAATCATTTTTGTTGACAAAAATTATATTAGTTTTTTCTTGAACTTCATTTATAAGTTCTTTATCCTCTTCTGTTAATTCTTCATTGTTATTTAAAACCAATATTATTAAATCAGCTGAATTTATAATTTGTTTACTTTTATCTACTCCTATTTTTTCAACAATATCAGATGTTTCTCTAATTCCTGCTGTATCAATTAAATTAATGGTAATACCATTTAGAACCATTTTAGCTTCAATAATGTCTCTTGTAGTTCCAGATATGTCAGTTACTATTGCTTTATCTTCATTTAATAAGGCATTAAGAATACTACTTTTACCAACATTAGGGCGTCCTATTAACGCTACATCAATACCAGATTTAATAATTTTACCTACTGAGGCATTAGATAATAATAATTCTAAATCTTTTTTTATTTTATTTACTTTTTCTTTTAAATAATTATGGGTTACTTCAATTGCATCTTCATATTCTGGATAATCAATATTCACTTCAATATTAGCAATTAAATCTAAAATTTTGTCTCTTATTTTTTTTATAACGTTTGTTAATCTGCCATTTAATCCATTAATTGCTAACTTACGTTGTTTTTCACTTACTGATTCAATTAAATCACTTACTGACTCAGCTTCAAGTAAACTAATTCTACCATTTAGGAATGCTCTTTTGGTAAATTCTCCTGGTTCTGCTAATCGTGCCCCATGATCAATTACTAGTTCTAATATTTTAGTGGTTGTAGCAATTCCTCCATGACAATTGATTTCAACTATATCTTCCATAGTAAATGTTTTTGGTTTTCGCATTACACTGACTAAAACTTCATCTATTTCTTCTTCATTATCTATTATGAAACCATAATTTATCGTATGAGTTTTTACTTTGGTTAAATCTTTTTGGTTAAATATACTATTTACAATATTTATTGCTTCTTTGCCACTTAATCTAATTATAGAGATTGCTCCAACTCCTAAAGATGTAGATATGGCAGCAATTGTATCTTCCACAAATAACCCCTCCTTTCAAAAGCTTTTAAAAATTTATATAATTTTTTTTATATTATCACATATTGGGATAAAATTAAATAAAAAAAGCCAACTTATTATTCTGCTGGCTTTATTATAACATGGCGATTAGGTTCTTCACCTTCACTAATTGTTTTTACTCCATTATAATCTTTTAGGGCGTTATGTACAATTCGTCTTTCAAATGAATTCATATTTTCTAAGCTAGCTTCTACTTTGCTAGATCTTACTTCACGTGCAACTTTTTTAGCTAAAATTTCAAGATTTTTAATTCTTTGTTCTTTATAGTTTTCTACATCTAAAGATAGATTAATATAATAATTGTATTCATTATATATTTTTTGTTTAGCTAACGTTTCTAATGATTTTAAGGTATGTCCATTTTTTCCTATTAGAATAGCATTATTATCAGCATACATAGATATTGATATGACACGATCACGAATGCTTGTTTCAAATTGAACATCTAAACCTAAATTATTTATAATTTCTTTTAAATATGATTTTATTTTTTCACAAATGTTTGTAAGTGTTGTTGCTTTTATTTTATAGCTAGATGTTTTAAATAAACATCCTGATGCCTCTTCTTTAATAGAATAAATTAATTCACTTTCACTAGCGTTTAATTTTTCCATAGCTAATCTTATACTTTCTTCTTTAGTTTTTGCTTCTATTTCTACTTCATTCATTATTACTTCCTCTTTTCTTTTGGCTTATCCTCACGTAATTTTTTAAATATAATATTTTGAATTACAACAAATCCATTAGTAACTACCCAATATAATGCAATAGCTGTTGGAAGACTAAATGAAGCAATTGATATTATAATTATCATAAATTTTAAAGATAATTGTAGTTGGCGTTCCATTTCGCTATTAGCTTGTTGATTTTGCATTGCATTTTTGAAGGAATAATAAGTTGAAAAAATAATTAATATAATAAGGATAATATAAATATATTTGCCTTGACTAATTCCAACCCAAGGAGTCATTCCTAAGTTCATTCCAAATAACTCATCTTCAAATATAGCAGGAACACGATTAATTGCTTGTAAGAAAGCAAAGAAAAGCGGTAATTGGATAAAAGCTATTAAACATCCTGATATAGGATTTATTTTATACTTTTTATAAAGCATCATAGTTTCTTGACTTTTCATCATCATAGATTCACTATCAGTTCTATTTGCATATTTCTTTTCTATTTTCTTTATTTCTGGTTGAAGTTTTTTCATATTTTCAGATTGGTCCATAGTTTTTTTAGAAAATGGTAAAAGGATTAATCTTATTCCTAAACCTATTAACATTACGGACAATCCAAAGTTATTTATTAATATTCCTAATTTTAATATTAACCAAGCTAATGGTTTTACAAATATAGATTCCCATAAACTTTGATACTTTATGTCACTCGGCTTAAAATCTTTACATGTTGGTAAATCATTTAAATTTGTTTTTAATTGGTCATTATATTTTTCGTATAATTCATAAATTCCTTTTTCTTCAGGTTTACATAATATATTATTTTGTAAACTTTGACCAGTCTTATCATATGTAACTATAGTTTTATCTTCTTTCAAGTATGTTTTGTTTCCACATCCAGTAGTCATAAATATTACACATATTAGTAATACAATTATTTTTTTTGTTTTCATATTATCTCCTTTAATAAACTATCTAATTCAATTTTCATTTCTTGATAATTCAATTCTTTACAACTTCTTTTTATCATTATAATATAATCGCGCTCTTTTTTAAAGTCATTCTTTGAATTATCAATTATACTTCTTAATCTTCGTTTTAGTTTATTTCTTTCAACAGCATTACCAACACTTTTACTTATGGCAATACCGAATTTGGGATTTGACTCTTCTTTTTTCCTTATATATATAACAAAGTTTTTATTTTTTATAAAAGGAGAGTTTTTAATTATATTATTAAAATCCATTTTCGATTTTACAATTTCATATTTTTTCATATAATCCCTCAATTCTACAAAATAAGCAAAAAAACCACATGAGTGGTTTATTTATTTATTAAATTTTTGCGGCCTTTTTTTCTTCTATTCTTTAATATTTTTGTTTCTTTACGCGCAAAAAAACCATGTTTTTTAGCTTTTTTTCTTTTGTTTGGTTGATAAGTACCTATTTTCATAATCGTTCCTCCTTTAAATCTAAAGCTCCCTTATTATAATATTAGGTATTAAATATTGTCAAGAAATAATGGTATTTTCTAAAAAATGATTATTTCTCTGTTCATTAATATATTATACTATTTCTTAAACTATTTTAGAAATATTTTTTTATTATCAAAAATTACTTTATTAACTTTTCACTAAAATTGGAAACAAAATAATGTTAAAAACTTTATCGCATTTTCTAATTTTAAACATAATATTTTATTTAATGTTTAATAAATTGTTAATAATATTTTCGGAAAATATGGCCTAAAAATGGTATTTAAACATTATTAACAGTTATGTGGATAACATTTTAAACAATTGTTAATTAAATTAATAAAAATTTGTGGATAATGTTGATAAAGTTAGAAAACTTAGGTATTATAGGGCAAATTGATGTGGATAACTTGTTGGTAACCATGTTAATAATTATTTATACTTTTCATTGTGAAAGTAATGAGATAAAATGAAGGTACGTAAGGTAGCAAAGAAGTGGGGTGATGGAATTTGCTGGTTGAGGACTTATGGAATAATTTTTTAAGTAAAATTAAAAATGAAATAAATTCGGCTTCTTTTAATGCTTGGTTTAATGATTTGAAACTTATCAAAGTGGATAACGATTCTTTAACTATTCAAGTTCCAATGGAAATCCACAAAAAAATTTTAGGTGATAATTATTATTCCTTAATGGAAGATATATTATTTAATCTTTCAGGTATTAATTATGAAATTAAATTTATTTTAGAAAATGAAAATATAGAACTGAAAGAAGAAAAGAGTAGTTTTGAAAATACAAAAATTGATGATCTTTGGGAAAATAATCTTAATCCAGATTTAAATTTTGATAATTTTATTGTTGGAGATACAAATAGATTTGCTAAAGTGGCAGGAATGGCCGTTGCTGAGCAACCAGGAAAAATTCATAATCCGCTTTTTATATATGGAAAGAGTGGACTTGGGAAAACTCATCTAATGCATGCTATTGGTAACTTTATAACAGAACATACAAATAAAAAGGTACTTTATACAACCAGCGATATGTTTATGAACGACTATATTGGGATTGCTTTAATGGATAAAGGAAAAAATACTATTGATTATGCTAATAATTTTAAAAATAAATATCGTAATGTTGATGTGTTAATAATTGATGATATCCAATACTTAGTAGGGGCAGATAAAACACAAGAAGAGTTCTTTTATACTTTTCAAGCACTGCATCAAGCTAATAAGCAAATAATAATTAGTTCAGATAAAAGCCCAGATGATTTAAAAAAGATAGAAGAGCGTTTGCGTAGTCGATTTATGTGGGGATTACCAGTTAATATTGATCCACCTGACTTTGACTTAAGAAAGAGAATACTTAAGCAGAAATTAAAGGGGCAAAGTATTGAAAATAAAATTGATGAAGAGGTTATTGAATTTATTGCCAATAGTTGTCAAAATGACGTTAGATTTTTAGAAGGAACATTAAATAGACTTAAGGCTTATACAGCGATGATTGTTCCAGACAGAATAGATTTAGAGTTTGCTAATGAAGCCTTAAGAGATTATTTAAATGTTAATATCTATTCCGATAACTCTATTGCTAATATCCAAAAAGCCGTTGCTACTTTTTATAATATAACGATTGATGACTTGAAAGGGAAAAAAAGAAGTAATAAAATTGCTTATCCTCGACAAATAGGAATGTATCTTTCTAATGTTTTAACTGATGAGACATTACAAAGGATAGGGCAAGAATTTGGTGGTAGGGATCACTCGACAGTTATCTATGCTTGTGATAAGATAGCTGATGACATAAAAGTGAATAAAAAATTAGAAGGAGAAATAAATGAAATTAAAAGTAAATTTTAAAATGTGAATAACAAAATGAAATATCTACAAGTTATCCACTTAATAAAAATATGTTTTTGATACTGAAATATGGGGATTTTCAAAACTTATCAACATTATCAACAGTATAATAAAAATAACAATAAAAAGAAAAAAGAAAGAAGGAATTTTAAAATGAAATTTACAATTGATAAAAATATTTTATTAGAAAATTTAAGTAATGTAATAAAAGGGATTTCTACTAAGAATGTGATACCAGTATTAAATGGAATAAAGTTTGATTTAACTGATAATGGTTTATCTTTAACAGCAAGCGATAGTGAACTTACAATAAATTCTTTTATTGATGCCAAAGAAATAAAAAATATAGAACAAACAGGAACAATAATTATCCAAAGCAAGTTTATCTTAGATATTATTAGAAAATTACCAAGTGATGTTATTAACTTAGAAGTTATTGACAGACTTAAAATTAGAATATATACAGAAAATGCTCAATTTAGTTTAAATTGTTTAGATGCTAATGAATATCCCAATTTAAAAATGGAAGAACATAAAGATCCAATTGTTTTAAAAGGTGATGTTTTAAAATCTTTAATTAATCAAACTGTCTTTGCAATATCAAATCAAGAATTAAGACCGCTTCTAACAGGTATAAATATTACTATAGCTGGAGATTCTTTAGTATTTATAGCAACAGATTCTTATCGTTTAGCTAAGAAAAATATAAAACTTGATATGGCAATTGATACAGATATTAATATTGTTATTCCTGGAAAAAATATTATTGAATTAGAGAAAATAATAACAGATGAAGAAGATGTTTATATGCATATATTTAATAATAAAGTATTATTTAAATATAAAAATATTAAATTTCAAACAAATTTGTTGTCAGGAACTTATCCAAATACTTCTAATTTAATTCCAAGTGAATATGGTATTATTGTCAAAATGAATAAAAATGAGTTTTCTTCAAGTGTTGATAGAGCTGCATTGTTAACTCAGGGAAAAGATAAGAATATTATTAAAATGAAGTTAGAAAATAAAGTTATTACTATTAATTCTTATGCTTCAGAAATAGGAAAAGTAGAAGAGAAGTTAATTGTTGATACGGATAATGCTTCAAATATTGATATTTCGTTTAGTTCAAAGTATATGTTAGAAGCGTTGAGAACCATTAAGGAAGATGAAATTTTATTATTAATGACTGATGATGTAAAACCTATTGTAATTAAATCAGTTACAGATGAATCTTTGATACAATTAATTTTACCTATAAAAACTTACTAATTTTGGTGAGTTTTTTCTTTTTTCGACAATTTTTTTCTTATGTAATTGTTAGGATATAAAGCGTTTTATCAGGTGGGAGGTTAAAAAAATGGAAAGGTATGAAATTAATGATAAGACTATTGCTTTATATGGAATGAATAATAAGACAAGAGTATATGAAGAAAATAAGAATTTTGTTGTTGATAAAACTACTTATGAAATAATGGAAGATAGTTGTGCTTATTTTGGAAGTTCATTAGAAGGCAGAAAAAAAGGAACAAATAATTTAATAGGAGTAAATTATAAGGCTCCAATTATAGTTGAAGAAAGTAATGATTTGATTTTTTTTCCAACTTCTAGTCCAAAAATAAAAAGTTGTTCTTGGTTACGTTCAAATAAAATTAATCGATATTATTATAAAAATAATAGGTTAATAGTTGAATTTAAGAATGGAGATAAAATTCCTTTGGATATAACTTATGATATTTTGGATAATCAAGTAATTAGATCAATAAGATTGGAAACTGTCTTAAAAAATAGAAAATTGAATGGAGAAGAAAAAAATAATAAATTTAATTAAAAATTTCTAGTTTATTAGGTTAATAAAATCTTTAAAGGCAATTTATTTTGTGATATAATTTTAATAGGTATAGGAGTACATAAATACCTATTATTTTAATATACGGGCGTAAAAGAGGCATAATATGGAAATACAGGAATTAAAATTATTAAATTTTCGTAATTATGAAAAGTTAGATATTACTTTTGATAAACATTTAAATGTTATATATGGTACTAATGGAAGTGGTAAGACTAATTTGGTAGAAGCTATTTATGTTTTAGCTCTTACAAGGTCATTTAAACAGACAAATGATAAGACCTTAATTAAAAGTGATACTAATTTAACTAAAATAGAAGGGGTGTTAAATAATCAATATAAAAATACTTATAAAGTGATTATTACTCCTGATGGAAAAAAAGTAAAAATTGATAATAATAAAATAACTAAAATTAGTGATTATATTTCAAAAATTAATATAGTTCTTTTTAATCCTAATGATTTGAAAATGATTAAAGATACGCCGAGTATTAGAAGGAAATACTTAAATATTGCTATTTCTCAAATTGATATTAATTATTTGCGGAGTTTAAATAACTATAATAAATTAATTAAAACGCGAAATGCTTATTTAAAAAAAATGTATTTAAATGGAAATTCACTTAATTCTTATTTAGAAGTTATTACAGATAAATTAATTGAAGTTGGATTAGAAATTAGTGATTGCCGAAGAAAATATATTGAGTTAATTAATTCTTATATTGGAGATATTTATTTAAGTATAGCAGGTTTGGGAGAACTAAGAGTAAATTATATTAGTGATTATCAAAATAAGACAAAAGAGGAATTACAGGATAGTTATAAAAAGTCTTTAAGTAAAGATTTAGCTTTTGGTAAGACTAATTTTGGTGTTCATCATGATGATTTAGGTTTTTATTTAGATAATAAAGATTTGAAAGATTATGGTTCACAGGGACAACAAAAAAATGCTGTTATTTCTTGGAAGTTTAGCGAAATAGAAATTTTTAAAAGTCAAAAGAAAATTTTTCCTATACTTATATTGGATGATTTATTAAGTGAGCTTGATGAGATTAAGATTAATAATATATTTAAATTTATTGATGAAGATATCCAAACGTTTATAACGACGACAGAAATTGATAAAGTTACATCTTTACTTAAAGATGATAATTATAAAAGAATTCATATATCAAATGGTAAACTAGAGGAGGTACAATGATGGATGAAAAAGTAACACATTATAATGATGATGATATTCAAGTTTTAGAAGGTTTAGAGGCTGTTCGTAAAAGACCAGGTATGTATATTGGAACTACGAGCGAAAAAGGATTGCATCATTTGGTTTGGGAAATTGTAGATAATGCAATAGATGAAGCTTTAGCAGGTTATTGTGATGATATAGAAGTTATCATTGGAAAAGGAAATACAATAACAGTTAAAGATGATGGTAGGGGAATGCCTACTGGTATTAACAAAAAAACTGGCTTATCAACAGTTGAAACAATATTTACAGTTTTACATGCTGGAGGAAAGTTTGGTGGCGGTGGCTATAAGGTAAGTGGAGGTTTACATGGTGTTGGAGCAAGTGTTGTTAATGCTTTATCTTCATGGCTTGAAGTTACCGTTTATCATGATGAAAAAGTGTTTTATCAAAAATTTTCTGATGGTGGAAAACCAGTAGATGAGTTGAAAGAAATAGGTACTTGTGAAGAAAATAGAACTGGAACAACTGTAACTTTTAAAGCAGATCCAGAAATATTTAAGGAAACAACTGTCTATAATTATGATACTTTAGCTAAAAGACTTCAAGAATTGGCCTTTTTGAATAAGGGTATAAGAATATTCTTAATTGATGAACGAGATGTGGAAAAGAAAGAAGAGTTTTTATATCAAGGTGGAATTATTGAGTATGTAGATATGCTTAATAAAAATAAGACGCCAATTCATGAAAATGTTATGTATTTCGAGGGTAGTGAAGATGGAATAGAACTTGAAGTAGCAATGCAGTATAATGATTCTTATAATTCAAATGTTTATAGTTTTACAAATAATATTAATACTTATGAAGGTGGTACTCATGAAGATGGTGTTAAAAGAGCTTTAACAAGAATTATAAATAACTATGCTAAATCAAATAAGATATTAAAGGATAATGATGAAGCACTAACTGGTGATGATGTGCGTGAAGGTTTAACAATGATTATTTCTTGTAAACATCCTGATCCCCAATTTGAAGGTCAAACTAAAACAAAACTTGGTAATGCTGAAGTAAGAAAAATTGCTGATGATGTATTTAGTGAGGGGTTTGAAAGATTCTTAATGGAAAACCCTAATGAAGCTAAAATTATAATAGATAAAGCGACAACAGCAGCTAGGGCAAGACTTGCAGCAAAGAAAGCAAGGGAATTAACAAGGAGAAAATCTCCATTAGATTCTATTAATACGCTCGGAAAACTTGCAGATTGCACTAGTAAAGATGCATCAATATCTGAGATATTTATTGTCGAAGGGGATAGTGCAGGAGGCTCTGCTAAATCAGCTCGTATTCCTAAAACTCAAGCTATTTTGCCTTTAAGAGGAAAGATATTAAATGTAGAGAAGGCAAGACTTGATAGAGCTTTATCAAATGAAGAAATAAGAACAATGATTACGGCTTTTGGAACAGGTATAGGGGAAGAATTTAATATTGATAATTTAAGATACCATAAAATTGTTATTATGACTGATGCCGATGTTGATGGGTCACATATTCAAATATTGTTATTAACATTGTTTTATCGTTTCTTTAGACCAATTATTGAAGGCGGGTATGTTTATATAGCTCAGCCACCTCTTTATAAAGTAACACATGGGAAGAATATTAAGTATGTTCAAACTGATTCAGAGTTAGAAGAATATCGTAAAACTTTACCTGCTAATGCTAAACCAATAATAAATCGTTTTAAAGGTTTAGGAGAAATGGATCCTCCAGATTTAAGAGATACTACTATGTCAATTGATAATCGTGTTTTAAAGAGAGTTACGATTGAGGATGCGATTGATGCAGATAAAATTATTTCTGATTTTATGGGTGATGATGTTTTACCGCGTAAAGAATTTCTTGAGGCTCATGGTCATGAATATGATAATTTGGATGTTTAGGAGGGTTTAAAATGGATAAGATTATAGAAAATAGTATTACAAATGAATTTACTAATTCTTTTGGTCAATATGCAATGAGTGTAATAGTTGATCGTGCTTTACCAGATTTAAGAGATGGTTTAAAGCCTGTTCATCGTCGTATTTTATATTCAATGTATGAAGCAAGTTATACACCTGATAAACCTCATCGTAAGAGTGCGAGAATTGTTGGAGATGTTATGGGTAAGTATCATCCTCATGGAGACACTTCTATATATGATGCAATGGTTCGTATGGCTCAAACTTTTAGTTTTAGATATATGTTAGTTGATGGACATGGTAATTTTGGGACTATGGATGGCGATGGCGCAGCAGCTATGCGTTATACAGAAGCAAGATTATCGAAGATTTCTTTGGAAATGGTAAGAGATTTAAACAAAGAAACAGTAGATTTTAAACCTAACTTTGATGAAACAGAGAATGAACCAAAGATATTGCCAAGTAGATTTCCTAATATATTAGTTAATGGAACGATGGGTATTGCTGTTGGAATGGCTACAAATATTCCTCCTCATAATTTAGGGGAAGTAATTGATGGTTGTGTTGCTTATATTGATAATCATGATATTAATACAGAAGGTTTAATGCAGTATATTAAGGGACCAGATTTTCCAACTGGAGCATCAATATTAGGAAATAGTGGTATAAGAAAAGCCTATGATACAGGAAAAGGATCTATAACTATTCGTGGTCAAGCTGATATTGAAGAGAGTAATGGTAAGACAAGAATAGTAGTTTCATCGCTTCCTTATCAAGTTAATAAAGCGGAATTCCAATCACGTATTGGAGAGCTTGTTAGAGATAAAATTATTGATGGTATAAGTGAAGTTCATGAAGAATCAAACTTAGAAAATCCTGTACGAGTAGTTATCTACATTAAAAGAGATGCAAATGCAAATGTTGTACTAAATAATTTATATAAGTATACTCAGTTACAAACATCTTATGGTATTAATTTGTTAATGATCGATCAAGGTTCACCTAAAATATTAGGTCTTAAAGATATTATTTCAAAATATATTGATTATCAAAAGGAAATAATTATAAGAAGGACACAATATGATTTAAGAAAAGCGGAAGAAAGAGTCCACATTTTAGAAGGACTTAAAATAGCTTTAGATCATTTAGATGAAGTTATTAAAACAATTCGTGAGTCAGATACAGATGTTACAGCAAAAGAGCAATTAATGGCTAAGTTTGGATTAGATGAAATTCAAGCTCAAGCAATACTAGATATGAGATTACGTCGATTGACAGGTTTGGAAAGAGAAAAAATAGAAAATGAACTAGCTGAATTGTTGAAAACTATTGATGAATTAAGAGGAATTTTAGCAAGTGAAGAAAAAATTCTTGGTATTATAAGAGAAGAATTATTAGAAATTAAGAATAAATATGCTGATGAACGTCGTACAAATATAGATATGTCAGCAATTGAATATATAGAGGATGAGTCTTTAATACCAGAAGAGGATATTATGATTGCACTTACTCACAATGGTTATATAAAACGTACTACTTCTGATACGTTTAAATTACAAAACCGAGGTGGAGTAGGTATAAAAGGCATGAATACTAATGAAGAGGATTTTGTCGAACATTTAATTAATTTGTCTACACATGATTTTATTTTATTCTTTACTAATAAAGGCAAGGTTTATAGGCTAAAAGGTTATGAAATTCCAGAGTTTAATAGAACTTCAAAAGGACTACCAGTTATCAACTTATTGCAAATAGAAAAAGAAGAAAAAATAAATTCGATTTTAAGTATTGAAAGAGAAGATACAGCTAAATATTTATTATTCGCAACTAAACAAGGAATTGTTAAACGAACAAATATAAGTGAATTTGATAATATTCGAAATAATGGAAAAATTTGTATTAGTTTAAGGCCTTCGGATGAATTAATTTCTGTTCAAAAAACTACTGGAGAAGATAGTATTCTACTTGGAGCTTCTAATGGCCGTATGGTTAAGTTTATTGAAGATGAAATTCGTGTTATGGGTAGAACAGCTAGTGGTGTTAGAGGTATTAACTTAGATGGTAGTGAATGTATTGGTGCTGAAAAAGCGGCAGATAGTGATTCTTTAATTATAGTAACTAAAAAAGGTTATGGAAAACAAACAACTGTTAGTGAATATCGTCAGACAAGACGTGGTAGTAAAGGTGTTAAAGCTCTTAATATCACAGATAAGAATGGACCTATGGCAGCGTTTAGACTTGCAAAAGATAATAGTGACTTAATTATTATTACCAATACAGGAATGGTTATTAGAGTACCACTTGAACAAATAAATGTTTTAGGACGTGTTACCCAAGGAGTACGAGTTATCAACTTAAAAGATAATCAAGAAGTATCAAATATTAGCTTAGTTGATAAGACACCTGAGGAGAATACTGATGATCAAGAACAAGAAGATGTAGTATCGAATGAAATAAATAATCAAGAGATCATTAATGAAAGTAATAATGAAGCTACTGAAATTACAGAAGAAACAGAATAAAAATGAAAATGTTCCACGTGGAACTTTTTTATTTTTGCAAAATTTTAGTAGATAAAAATTCAGTAATATGCTATTATTAAAAAAAATAGAAGGAGATTGATTTAAATTGCATTAGTCAAGTAAAAGTAGACAATATATTAAAAAAACATGGGGGATTTGA
>CAOKUH010000023.1 GCA_948472605.1 uncultured Mycoplasmatota bacterium | reverse complement strand
TTATGCTCTCTTTACAATTTTTGCTTAGATATTTAGTTTCGCAAGATGTCTATTATTTCTTTATGAATGATAAGCGAGTTATCACAAAGGAAGAATTACTAGATAAATTATGGAATGATAAGTATTATTTAGATGAAAATATTTTAATGGTAAATATAACTAGATTAAGAAAAAAAGCCAAAGAAATAGGAATAGATGATTTGATAAAAAATGTTAGAGGAAAGGGTTTTATTCTATGAAATTTGCAGCATTTTTAGAAGAAAAATTTTCCTTTATAATATTCCAAATAATCCTTATAGCAATAATTACTGGAATTTTATATTTAACAAATATTCCAATTTATTACATAATTCTAACAATTATACTGCTAATAACATTAGTTATAGCCTATTTATTTATAGTTTATATTTTTAATTTAAGAAAATATAAAAAGATTGTGTCATTAGTAGATAATTTAGAAGAAAAGCATTTAATAGCAGAAATATTAAAGAAGCCACTTAACTTGGAAAATAAAGCATACTATTATGCTTTGAAACAGGCTTGTAAAGGTATGCTTGATAAAATAAGCATAATAGAAAAAGATTTTTTAGATTATCAAGAATACATAGAGAGTTTTGTTCACGAGATAAAAACTCCGATTGCTGCATTATCTTTGACTTTTGATAATAATCAAGATTTTCAATTAAAAAGTGAAATAGATAAAATAAATGAACTAACAGAACAAATCCTTTTTTATGCTCGAAGCAACAATACTGAAAAAGATTATTTTGTTACAGAACTTAATTTGGAAGATGTAGTGCATAGAGTAGTTATGAAATATAGACATTACATTTTAAATAAAAAGATTAGATTAGATCTTCATAATTTAGATAATAAAATTTATGTAGATGAAAAATGGATAGTGTTCATATTATCACAAATTATTCAAAATAGTATTAAATATTTAGATAAGAAAGATAAATTGATAGAAATATCAAGTAAAAATAATAAAAACAATGTTATTTTGACAATAAGAGATAATGGGTGTGGTATTAGTAAATCAGACTTAATTAGAGTGTGTGAAAAAGGTTTTACTGGAGTTAATAGAAAAAAAGAATATGCAACAGGAATGGGACTTTATTTATCAAACAAATTATGTGAAAAACTAGGATTAAGTTTGAAAATTGATTCTATACAATATAAATATACTGAAGTAAAGATAATATTTCCTAAAAATAGCATAACAAAATTTTAGAGGAGGCGTAAAATTGTAATGAAAAAAATATATTTCGTAGGTGGTTCTCCCTGTGCTGGTAAAAGCACGGTATGTGAAATAATCGCAAAAAAGTATAATTTGTATTATTTTAAGGTTGATGACTATTTAGATAAATATATGAAAAAAGTTGCCTTAAATAAGGATACATTGTGTAAAAAAAATCTATCTATGACACCTGAAGAAATATGGATGAGAAATCCTGTAATACAAAAAGATGAAGAATTAGGTATATAAAAAGAAATATTTGATGATGTAATAAATGATTTAGAAAAGATAAGTTGTGATAACGATATTATAACAGAGGGATGTGCTTATTTACCAATATTGATAAAAGAATTAGGAATTACAGATAACAAGTATTTAGCAATAATTCCTACAAAGGAATTTCAAGTAACTCATTATCAAGAAAGGCAATTTGTTTCTTATGTACTTGACGGGTGTTCTAATAAAGAAAAAGCATTTGAAAATTGGATGGAAAGAGATTTTCTGTTTTCTAAAGAAATAGAAAGACAATGTGAGAGTAATAAATTAAAAATAATGATAAATGATGGTACAACTAATTTAGATGATATGGTAAATGAAGTTGTTACTCATTTTGGAATAGATTAGAGGAGTGAGTTTTTATGAAAAAAATATGGAATGGATGGCTTAAAGAATCAGTATTTATGTACTGTGTTATATACACAATAGCAACTTTAGTAAATAGTGTTCTTTATTTAATAAATGGAACATATTCAGATCCTAATGGGAATTGGCACGAAATAGATAGAGCATTGATAGTTCTAATAGGTGTTCTAGCCTATAAAATGGCGACAAAATTACCTATTAAGAATACACTTGTTAGAATGATAGTAACATATATTCCAACAATGTCGCTTACTTTCTTTTATATTTGGCTAACTGGTTTTAGAGAGCCACTTGCTTCATCAGCATATCAAGATATATTTATAAACTATACAGGATTATTTTTGATAATATCGGTTATAGCAATAGTCCTAGAAAAAGGCAAATCTAAAAAATTAAAAGGAAGATAATAATTATGAACAATGAATTAAAAAAAGCAATCTTAAAATTAAAAGAAATAAAAGATTTATTAGAAAAGTTTTCTAATAGAGATGAAGCAATAAAATTTCTTGCTGAAGAAACAGGAATTTCAAAAGAAGAATGTGCTACTGCCTATGATTTTTTGGTAAAAGTTAATTTAGATAAAAAATAGAAAGCAGGAATATTTAATGAAAGATTTAAAAGAATTAGTAAAATTATTTAAGGAAAATCCAATACTGAAGTTACAACATTAGTAGCAATGGTTATAGGAGCAATTTTAGGAGTTATAGCATTTTATAATGGTTGGTTAGGATAATCAAGAATAAAAATGGAGGTACAAATGGAGCAAAAGTTACAGTGGATTATATGTCCCGTTTGTGGAAATAAAACACGACTAAAAATGAGAAACGATACAATAATGAAAAACTTTCCTCTATATTGTCCGAAATGTAAAAGGGAAAGTTTGATTGAAGTTAAGAATATGCAAGTGAAAGTTATTAAGAAATTAAATCTATAAATTAAGGTCTATAAATATGTAATTATTATATTTATAGACTATTTTTTTATAAAATATGAATTGTACTACATAAAGCGACAAATTTTACAGAAATAATTTGATATAATTTTTAAAAATTATATTGTGATATTTTATAAGATATTAACAAGAGCCAGACGCATAGACGCAGAGCCAATAGACTATGATATTTATTCATAGTTTATTGGCTCTTTTTATATTTATTACAATTAGTTAAGGATAATAAAATAAGCAATGGCTATTCTGATATAGTAATAAATATGAGAAAGAAAGGTATGAAAAGATGTAAAAAGTAGTAATAGAAGTAATTTTAAGTAGTAAATGTTACTTTCAATTATTGGTATTACTATAAAAGTTTAAATGTAAAAAGTACATATACAATAAGTAGTATTCAAAAATATGCTCGTTTACATAGCGATTGCTTGTATAGGAGCAAACGATATTATGATTGTAGATGATGACGAATACTACGAATTAAATTTAATACAATTTGAAAATAAAGAAAAGAGAGCGAAATATACTCTATTTGCAATAGGGGGATTTTACTCTCTTTTTGTTTGCTTTAGATTAGAGAATTGCCGTAGCCCACCTTTATTCAATTTGATTTTAAAAAACAAATTGAATGGAGGAAAGAAAGATGGCAGATCGCCCAAAAAGAAGAAAATATAGGGATAATCCTTATATTTTAAGTTATTGTGAAGAAAAGAATCTTTACATAGTTACATTTAAAGATGTGACAGGAAAGATAAATAAAATAGAAGTACAAGAAGAAATATATAAGGCATTAGATAGATTCGAGTTAGATGATATTAAGGAAATGAACGAATATGATAGGCATATTGAGCATTCTGAAATATATGAAGATAATCTTTGTGCTAGAGCAATGGACAAGCCTACAGGATTAGAAGATTATATTATTCAGAAATCTACTTTTGAAGATTTAAAGAAAGCAATAGATATGCTTCCAGAAGTACAAAAAAGAAGAATAAAGAAATACTATTTTGAAGATAAAACAGAGCAACAAATAGCAGATGAAGAAAATGCAACACATCAGTCAGTACATATTATTTTGGAACGAGCAATAGAAAATTTGAAAAAAATATTAAAAAATTAAAATTTGGTGTCTGCAATTTGGCTCATAAGTGAGGAAACAGGTGAAAGGGAGTAATTCCTTTTCAACCTGTTTCTTTTTTGAAGCAGGAGATGTTCTTTGAAAATTTGATATTCATTCATCAAATACATTCCTGTTATTGAGAGCACTTTAGCAAGCACGCTTGTCGATAAATACTTGGCTATAAAATTAGGTAGCACCTAATCTGCAATGACAAATAATAGAATTAAAGATACTCCTGCCTAGCGACAGACTCAAGCAATCGGGGCAGTCTTGTGCGAACCACAAGAGGATGGAATTTCCGTGAGAATAATGTAGCACATTGTTCGTTTGATGAAATCCTATGGCTGAGGGTATTAAGACAAATATCAGTTCGAGCAAAAATAAAAATTAAAAAGTGAAATATAGAAGCCAGAGCATAATGTTCTGGCTTTTTTACATATAAGGAGGAAAAATTTTAATGAAAAGAAAAAAATATAAGGTAAGAATTAAATTGATATTTGAAACTTCCATGGATCACGAACAAGTAAATATGGAAAAAGCAAAACAAGATGTTGATAGAGTGCTAAAAGGTTATTTAAAGAATAGAAAACTTAATATACTTAATTTAGTTGATGATAAGCCACCACGCATTATATATAAGGTTGAAAAATATGATAAGTAATTATGAAATTAAAAAGGGCGATATTTACTATGCTATGCTTGACCCTGTAATTGGTAGTGAACAAGATGGAAAAAGACCAGTGGTGGTAATCCAAAATAATCTTGCAAATAAGCATAGTCCAACAGTAATTATTGCTCCTATAACGACAGTTATTAAAAAAACTTATTTACCTACACATATAGTAATATACAAAAATAACTTTCTGAAAAAAAATTCTACAATTTTGATAGAGCAGATTAGAGTTATAGATAAGTCAAGAATAACTGCTTATTTAGGTAAATTAACAGAGTTCCAAATACAAAAAATTGATAAGGCTTTAGTAAATGTTTTTGCAATAGATATTGAAAATATAGAAAGTGAGAACAAATAATGAAAATTTTTAATAGAAGAAAAAGATATGTAGTTGGTATTAGTAGTAACGATAAAATACAGTTTATAGAAGTTAAAGCCAGAAATGAAAAAGAGGCTTTAGGTATGGTGACAGATGTTTTACTTAAATGTAGTATATTTCCTTTTGTATCAGAAAATGAATTTGAATTAACTTGTAGGCGAATATAGAGTTTAAAAGTCAAATGTGAAAATTAAAAATTCGCACATTTCAATAATAAATTTATTTGTTTTAAAATGATTTTGTTAAGGAGGAATGAATAATGGAAAAATTAAGAGTTGCAATGTATTGTAGAGTCGCTAATAAGGAAACGACTAAAGAAGATTCAGCAATAGAAGTGCAGAAAAAAATGTTAAATGATTACTTAAAAAATAATGTTAAGGGAATAAAATTTAGAGAGTTTTATATTGATAATGGTTTTTCTGGAACAAATTATAATAGACCAGAATTTAGAAGAATGATTAAAGATATAGAAGAAAATAGGATAAATACTATTATAGTAAAAGATTTAGTAAGGTTTGGTAGAACAAATAATACTTTACAAAGAATTGATGGACTTAAAAAAAAGTACAATATAAATTTTATTTCAGTTGTAGATAATATTGATTCATTAAAAAATCAAGATGAATTTGAAAAATCTATTTTAATTAGCAATCTTATGAATGTGTGGTATAAAAACGATTTAAAGAAAAGGAGAGAAGTCCAAAGAAAACTGAAAGGAAGATAAATTTTGATTAAATTAGGAACATTGGCACTATTAGTAATGATAGTGTCTTTTTTATATGCAATATGTCGTGTTTCTAGTAATTGTTCTAGGCTAGAGGAAATGGAGGGTAAAAATGAATAAAAAGGACATTGAAGCATTATCAGAAAAACTAAAAAGATGTAGGGAGATACCTTTAGATGAGGTTAATCCAGATGATGTTGATGAAATAACAGATATAAAGATAGATAAAAGGAAGTCAAGCAACGAAAGAATACTTGATTTTTTAAATAAAGTAAAAAATCCTTATATTTTCAAAGTTAAAGGAAAATTAGTAAGGATTAGGTTTTCTGATACAGATAAAACAGCAGATGACTGTTTAACTAATGTACTGAAAAATTTGTATAGATAGTCAAGCCTACAAAATTAAAATTTCCACCTTCGTAAAAAAATGAAATTTGAATTATGATTTGGTCGTAATTTGAAAGGAGGAGGTGGAAATGGCTGGTCGTGGGAACAAAAAGCAAAGCCGAATAAATGATGAAAATAGAAAATGGTCATTTGGTGTTTATGGCAGAAGATCGTTTGATGATGGCGAAAATAGTGAGTCTTATACGATAAAAAATCAAAAGGCATTGATAGAGTCATATTTAGAAAATAAACCTAACATTGTAATTGAAGATTATTATGTTGATGATGGATATACTGGTACTAATTTTGAAAGACCGGGATTTAAAAGAATGCTACAAGATGTAGTCAATGGAAAAATAAATGGCATTATAGTAAAAGACTTATCAAGACTAGGTAGAAATCATAGAGAAGTAGGAAAGTATATAGAAGAAATATTCCCTATTTATGATATTCGTATTATTTCAGTAAACGATAATGTAGATTCTTATTTAGACCCAGAATCAATTAGTAGTTTAATAGTACCAGTTAAAAATCTTATGAATGAGAATTATTCAAGAGATTTATCTAAAAAGGTTGCTAGTGCTTATGAAACAATGGCTAAAAACGGTCAGTTTGTGGCAGGAACAACACCTTATGGTTATATGTTAGATCCAGATGATAAGCACCATTTAGTAATTGACCCTAACGAAGTTGATATTGTAAAAAAAATATTTGAAATGGCATTGTCTGGTAATGGTCGCCCAACGATTTGCCAATATCTTAATGATAATGGAATTTTATGTAGAAAAGAACTCCAAAGAAGAAAGAAAAGAAAATTAACACTAGACCCATTTGAAATAAGGTCACAATATTTATGGAGTACCTCTACTATTGGCAGAATGCTTCATAACGAATCATATATTGGGAATCTAGTGCAGTTAAAAACAACAAGAGCGACATTTGGTAGCAAAAAATTTATTACAAAAGAGAAAGAAGAATATGTCCGTTCGGAAAATACGCACGAAGCAATTATATCAAAAGAAGATTTTTATAAAATACAGAAAATAATAAAACAAAACGATAAAAAGAAAGTGCATAATTCTCCAGTTTCATATTCGATATTTAATGGAAAATTAAAGTGTGCTGACTGTGGTAGAGCAATGACAAAACAAGAAGATACCAGAGGTAAACGACAACTTTCTAATTATTTCTGTATGAGTTATTTGCAAGTAAGTAAGTCTTGCTCATCACATAAAATAAAGACAAGCGTATTGGAAGAATCAGTTTTGGAGGCAATTCAAGTACAAGTAAAATTAGTAATAGAGTTAGAAAAAAGTCTTTCTAAATTATATTTTAAGAATAATCAAGGCTCTATTGAAAATGAATATAAAAATAATGTAAAAATTGCTGAATTAAAAATATCAAATTTAAAAGAGCAGAAAAGAAAATATTATGAAGAATGGAAATTTAATAAGTTAGAAAAAAGCGAGTTTATGAAATTGTCTGAAGAAATAGAATCTAAAATTAAAAAGTTAGGTGAAGATATAGAGATATATACTTCGACATATAGAGAAAATGTTAAAAAAATAAGAAAAAATGATTATTGGATAGGTCATTATAAAAGAAATAGAAAGATTAAAAGTCTTTCAAAGGAAGTTTTAAATGAACTTATTGATGTTATTTATGTTAGAAAAGATGGTACTTTAGACATTAAATTTAAGTATCAAGATGAATATGAAAGTTTAGTTAATTATTTAAAGGAAGGAGCAAAAGAAAATGAAAAAGTGGACATTAGGAATATATCGCAGGCGTTCATTTGATGAAAAAGGAGAAGAAGAATCAAATAGTGTTGTTAATCAAAAGAAACTAATAGATGATTACCTAGTTGACAAGAATGATATAATTATCTATAAAGACTATGTTGATGATGGATATACTGGTACTGATTTTAATAGACCAGCATATAAAAGAATGCTAAATGATATAAAAAAGAAAAAAATAAATGGTATTATAGTAAAGGATTTATCAAGATTAGGAAGAAATTATATAGAGGTAGGAAATTTTATTGATGAAATAGTACCAGAATATGGTTTAAGATTTATTTCAGTAAATGATAATGTAGATTCTTTTAAAAATCCTAATGTAATGGATTCGCTAGAAATACCATTTAAAAATCTTATGAATGAAAGTTATTCTAAAGATTCATCAAAGAAAATGCGTTCATCACTTAAAGCAAGTAAAAAGTCCGGTAATTTCATCGGAAAAACTGCTCCTTTTGGTTATTTAAAAGATCCAGATAATGTTCATAAACTTATTATTGATAAGGACGCTGCTATTATTGTAAAAAGAATTTTTGACTTGGCTTTAAAGGGAAAGAGTAAACAAGAAATAGTAGAAGAATTAACAAATAACAATATTTTGACACCTAGTGTATATTTAAAGGAAAAGTATGACATAAAAGTTAGTAGAATTAGTTATAAATGGAATACAAAAATGCTTGATACAATATTACAAAATAAAACATATATTGGCTCACTTGTTCAATGTAAAAGGACTAGAATAAGTCATAAAACACATAATATGGTAAGAGTTGCAGAAGATGAGTGGGTCGTTTCAAAAGAAAGACACAATGCTATTATTAAAGAAGAAGTTTTTAATCAAGTGCAAAATATATTATATAATAGAAATGTTAGAGTAAATAAAAATGGTAAATTTTATAAATATACTGGCTTTTTAAAATGTTCCGAGTGTGGTGCAAATTTATATAGAAAAACAAAAATGAAAAATCACAGGCAAAAGGTATATTATTACTGTAGCACCTATTATAATACTAGAAAATGTAATAAGCATTATATTCAAGAAAAAGAACTTGATGAGGTTGTTTTAGAAACATTAAATCAACATATAGATTTGGTATGTGACATAGGAGCAAAGATAGACGACACAATATCATTTTCAAAAATTGAATATAATTCGGAATTAAAAGAAATTAGACTAAATGAAATAAATAAGGAATTAGAAAAATACAAAAGATTATTAGATGAATTAAAAAAAGATTATAAATGTGACTTTATTTCTGAAGAAGACTATGATGAATTTAAGCAAAAATATTTATATGAGATAAATAAACTAAATTTAGAAAAAGAGAATTTAAACAAAAGTAAAATAAATTCATATAATTTAGATTGGCTAAATCAATTCAAAAAAATTGGAAGAATAGAAGTGATTGATAGAAATATTGTAGATAGTTTTATTGAAAACATAATTGTTAATGATGAAAAAGGTGTAGATATAATATTTAGATATAACGATCAATATAAATTAGCAGAAAGGTATCTGAAAAGTCAAAATGATGTGGTATAATATATAAGGAAAAACACTTGAATTTTGTTATAAAAAAATGGTGTGAAAGGAGTAGATTTTAATGAATAATAATGAAACACAGGGGGGGTTGCATAAAAGTGTAATCAACTGGTATCCTGGACACATGGCAAAAACTAGAAGGCTAATAAGTGAAAAATACAATCTTATAGATGTAGTTTATGAACTTATTGATGCTAGAATGCCATATTCATCAAAAATAAAGGATGTATATGATTTAATAAGAAACAAACCAAAAATAGTTATTATGACTAAAAAAGACTTATGTGATTTAAAAGTCACACAAAAATGGATTAAATACTATGAAAATTTAGGAAGCAAAGTAATTCTTGTTAATTTAAATAATGATGAAGATTATAAAAAAATCATTGATGAAACATATAAAATTATGGATTCTGTTCAAGAAAAACGAGAAGAAAAAGGCATGAAAGAAAAAGATATAAAAGCCTTAGTTATTGGTATTCCTAATGTTGGCAAAAGTACTCTTATAAATAAATTAGCAAACAAGCACGTTACAGATGTTGGGAATATTCCTGGAGTTACAAAAGAAGTAAAATGGTTAAAAACTCCATACAATATTTCATTATTAGATACACCAGGTATCTTGTGGCCCAAAATAAATAACGAAAATATTGCCTACAATCTAGCTTCTTTATCAAGCATCAAAGAAGAGGTATTACCACTCGATGATGTAGCGGTGTATATTTTAAGAATGTTAAAAGAATATTATCCAGATATTCTAAAAGAAAGATATAAACTTAATAATATTGATGATATAGAACTTGCTTATGAAATAATAGGTAAAAATATGGGGGCAATAAAAAATGGCGAAGTTGATTATGATAGAGTAAGTAAAAAAATAATTAATGATTTAAAACTTGAATACGTTAAAGGTATTACTTTTGATAGGTAAATATGCCATATTAATAAATAGAAAGTAAATTAAATATTTGCTTTTTTATTCTGTTCTAAAAATATTAAAAATATGTTAATATGTTAAAAGAAGGTGTAAAAGTGGTAAAGACAGAAGAAGATTTATTAAAATATGAAAAAGATTTATATAAAAAGAATATAACTTTAATAGCAGGAGTAGATGAAGTAGGTAGAGGACCATTAGTTGGGCCTGTTGTTGCCTCTGCTGTAATATTACCTGTAAATTATAAACTAAATGGATTAACTGATTCTAAAAAATTAAGTGAAAAAAAACGAAATGAATTTTATAAAATTATAATGCATGATGCTATCTCAATTGGAATTGGTATTATCTCTCCTAAAAAAATAGACGAAATAAATATTTATGAAGCTAGTAAACTAGCGATGTATGAAGCAATAAGCAATCTAGATATAAAACCTGAACATGTTCTAATAGATGCTATGAAATTAAACTTAGAAATGCCATCTACTAGTATTATTCATGGGGATTCCTTATCTTTATCTATTGCTGCAGCAAGTGTAATTGCTAAAGTTACACGTGATGAAATGATGTATGAACTTCATAAAAAATATCCAAATTACCATTTTGATAAACATAAAGGCTATCCTACAAAACTACATTTAGAATGCCTAGAAAAGTATGGGCCTTTAGATAATTATCGATTTACATATAAGCCAGTTCGTGATTTAATAGAAAAAGGTGAAAAAGAAAATGACAAACAAATTGTTTAAAAATTATATATCATTTTTTATTTCTTTATTTATGATTGAAATCATATTTCGTTTAGTATCTAATATCCCTATATTTGATTGGGCGGTTTTTAGAATATTTATAAGTTCTAATATTATTGCTCTATTTATAAGCATAATACTACTTTTTATAAAAGAAAAAATAGGTAAAATAATTAGCATTATCCTAATGTTTGTATTAATGTTTTATGCTATTTTACAAGCTGGATTTGAAAACTTTTTAGGAGTTTATGTATCAATCAAGTCAAGTAGTCAATTAGGTGCAGTAGAAGAATTTATAAGTGTTTATTTTGCTTCATTTAAAATATATTTTTGGCTTATAACAATTCCCTTCATTTTATATATAATTTATAAATTATATTTTGAAAAAAGATTATTTAAATTACCAGATAATGATTTAAAAAGCATAATAATAAAACATCAAAAGCCCTTGGTTATAAGTTTAATTAGTGTTTTTATATTAAGTATCTTATACATAGGAACATTAAATTTTAGCTTTATGCATAACTCTTTGCAAGTAGAAACCCCAAAAGATTTATTTAAAAATCCTACTAATACTAATGTAAGTGTTAACCAGTTTGGAACAAGTATGTTTGGTTTATTAGATTTAAAATCAATGATTATCAAACAAGAAGATGAATTTATCGATTTTGGAACTAATAAAGATCAGCCCTTAATAGAATATAATTATGCTAGAGAAATTAATGATGATAATTGGATAAAATTAGATAGTGAAACAACAAATAAAACATATAAGACTTTAAATAGTTATTTTATGAACCGAGAAATAACTCCTAAAAATGATTATACAGGAATGTTTGAAGGAAAAAATTTAATAGTTATCCTAATGGAAAGTGTTAATGAAATATTTATTAATCCTGAATATTATCCAACTTTTTATAAAATGTATTCAGAAGGATTAAGCTTTACTAATAATTATTCTCCGAGAAATACTTGTGCAACAATTAATAATGAAATGAGTGAGATGCTAAGTTTATTTAGTATTTATAATACTTGTACCCCAAATGTCTATAAAAATAATGAATATTTTGAAAGTATATTTGGTTTATTTAATAAAGCAGGATATAAAACTTCCTCATATCATAATTATGATGAAACTTTTTACTATCGTTCTACAATTCATAAAAATATGGGAAGTAGTGCTTATTATGGAGTTAAAGATTTGGGAATATCTTATAAATTAGACTATGGGGAATGGCCAAGTGACATACAATTAATGGAAAAAGCTTTTGAACATATTGATACAACTAATCCTTTTATGGCATTTATGACTACTGTAACTTCTCATAATCCATATTATAGTTCAAGTTTATTAGGAGATAAACATATTGACTTATTTAAAGATACAGAATATAACATGGGAACTAAACGCTATATGTCAAAACTAAAAGAATTAGATTTAGCTTTAGAACGATTATTAAATATATTAGAAGAAAAAGATATACTGAAAGATACAGTTATTGTTTTATCTGGAGATCATTATCCATATGCTCTAAATGAAAATGATATAGAATCTGTCTTGCCAAAATCTTTAGAAAGAAATAATATTGATAAAACTCCATTTGTTATTTATAATAGTGAAATGGAAGCAGAAACATTTAATATGTATACCAGTTACCTAAATATTCTTCCAACTATCGCTAATTTATTTGATTTAGATTATGATCCAAGATTATATATTGGAGAAGATGTTTTAAATGATAAATATATAAATTCTTCGACAAATAAAGTAATATTTGCTGATGGTTCTTGGGAAAATAATATTGCTTATTATGATGCAACTAAAGGAAGTATTACCTATTTTGGAGATGAAAAGTATACAAATGAAGAAATAATAGCTTTTAATAAAGAAATAAATAATATGATAAAAATGAGTAATTTAGCCATAACATCCAATTATTTTACATATTTAGATGAGGGATTAAAAAAATAGAAAATGAAAATTTGTTATCTGATGATATAAAAAATGAAAGAAAGGATTAATATGAAAAAATTAGTTATTGTGGAATCACCAGCTAAGAGTAAAACAATTGAAAAATATTTAGGCAGTGATTACAAAGTAGTTTCTAGTAAAGGACATATAAGAGATTTAGCAACTAGTGGCAAATTTGGTTTAGGTGTTGATATTGATAATGATTTTAAACCTAATTATATTCCAATAAAAGGAAAAACCAAAGACATTAATGCTTTAAAAAAAGATGTTTTAAACTCAGAATTTATATATCTAGCAACAGACCCAGATCGTGAAGGAGAAGCTATATCTTGGCATTTAAAAGATGCTTTAGATATAAATGATAATTATAGTAGAGTAGTATTTAATGAAATCACCAAGGATGTTGTAATAGAAGCAATAAATAACCCTCGTAAAATTGATGATAATCTTGTTAAAAGTCAAGAAACCAGAAGAATTTTAGATCGGATTATAGGATTCAGATTAAGTAAGTTAATGCAATCAAAAACTGGAGGTAAAAGTGCTGGTCGTGTTCAAAGTGTAGCTCTAAAATTAATAGTTGATCGTGAAAGAGAAATAGAAGCTTTTATACCTACAGAATATTGGACAATCACAGCAGACTTTAAAGACTTTAAAGCGGATTTAGAAAAATATCATGGTAAAAAAATTGAAATTGGTAGCGAAATAGAAGCCAATGAAATTTTAGATAAACTTTCTAATGCTTTTAAATTGGATGATATAAAACAAAATGATACTGCTAAAAATGCTAAGCCAGTATTTAAAACATCAACACTTCAAAGAATGGCAGCTAATAAAATAAATTTTGCTCCCTCAAAAACAATGAGAATTGCTCAAAAACTTTATGAAGGTGTAGATATAGGTAGTGAAACTGTTGGACTTATTACCTACATGCGTACTGACTCAGAACGTGTGTCAAATGTCTTTGTTGCTGAAACATATGAATATATAAAAAAGAATTATGGACCAGAATATATTGGTAGCGTTAAAGTGTCTAAAAAAGATAAAAATATGCAAGATGCTCATGAAGGAATTAGACCTACTAGTATTTATCGTACACCAGAAAGTGTAAAAAAATATTTAAGTAATGACGAATATAAACTATATAATTTAATATATATAAGAGCTTTATCATCTTTAATGGCTAGTGCTAAATTCTTAACTACCTCTGTAATTTTAGAAAACAACGGCTATACATTTAAAACAACAGGTAGTATTTTAAAATTTGATGGTTATTTAAAAGTATACGCCGCTTATGAAGAACAAACGGATACCATTTTACCAGATTTTAAGAATTATAAAAGTAATACCATTATTGCAAACGCCATTTTAAAAGAACAGCATTTCACTAAACCACTTCCTAGATATACTGAAAGTAGTTTGATTAAAGAACTTGAAAACTTGGGAATAGGAAGACCTAGTACTTATTCCACTATTTTATCAACTATTAAAGATCGTGGGTATGTTTTGATTGATGATAAAAAATTTGTGCCAACTGAGGTTGGTATTGAAACGACAGATAAGTTACAAGAATTTTTCTCTGATATTGTAAATGTTGAATATACAAGTGCCATGGAAACAGATTTAGATAAGATAGCAGAAAATGATGCTGATAATATAAAAATATTACATGAATTTTATGATAAATTTGAGCCAATGGTTGAAGAGGCGTTTACCAAAATGGAGAAAAAAGAAGCAGAAAAGACAGGAGAGTTATGTCCTGAATGTGGAAGTGATTTAGTTATTCGTAATGGACGATATGGTAAATTTATAGCCTGTTCAAATTATCCAACTTGTAAGTATATAAAAAAGGAAGAAAAACAAAATATTGAACTTGCTGATTGTCCAAAATGTGATGGTAAAATATTAGAAAAAAGAACTAGAAAAGGTAAGTTCTTCTATGGTTGTTCAAATTATCCAAAATGCGATTTTGCTTCATGGTATAAACCAACAGGAGATAAATGCCCAAAATGTAATAATTTATTAGTTGAAAAAAAAGATAAAATTGTCTGTATGAATTGTGATTATGAAAAAGAAGAATGATTTGTTATTTTTCTTTTTTTTTATTTTCATTAATGCATTGCGTTTTGCAATATGCGTATGATAAACTAAATATAGTAAATAATAGTAAAGAGAGTATCTTTAAGTAGTTCTTAAAGCCGTTTTATTGTTATCAAAAATGAATTTGCCAATAACTGATTTATAAGATATTTAAGAAAGAGGTAGTATTATGACAAAGGAAAAAAAGATATATTTAGGAATAAGCATAATAACGATAACAGCTTTCTTAATAGGAGTTTCATTTGCGTTATGGAATGTAAATATAGCTCAAGAAGGA
The DNA here is from genome assembly GCA_948472605.1 of uncultured Mycoplasmatota bacterium. Classification (GTDB taxonomy): domain Bacteria; phylum Bacillota_I; class Bacilli_A; order RF39; family UBA660; genus MGBC108787. The sequence continues at coordinate 598 of CAOKUH010000023.1, read as the reverse complement.
ATAAATACCATAACAAGTGGTTGTTTAAAGTTAACGCTTACTGATGAAAGTGATGCAATCAATTTAAAAAATGCTTATCCCATAACAGATAATGAAGCCTCTAACTTAGAGCCGTATAATTTTAGAATAGAAAATACATGTAATAGTGAAGTAAGTTATAATATTAGTTTAGAAATGATGGAAGTAGAGAATAGATTAAATAGTAAATACATAGCTATCTCAATAGATAATGGACAAAAGTCAATTTTGAATACCTTAGAAGAAACAAATACAACATATGATAAAGGAGACTATAATCCAGTAGAAGGAAGAATGTTATTAAATGGAGTATTAAAAGGAAATGAAAGTAAAAGTCATAGTATAAGATTGTGGATGGATGAGAGTGTACCAGCAACAGAAGAAACAATGAATAAGACATTCATAGGAAAAGTAGTATTAAATGCCACCTTAACAGGAAGATATGTAGAAGAAATATTAAATGGAGCAGAACCAGTACTAGCAGATAATTTAATCCCAGTAGAGATAGATGATAGTGGAAAGGTAATTAAAGCTAATTTAAAAAGTGAATGGTATAGTTATGAAAAGAAGAAATGGGCGA
>CAOKUH010000022.1 GCA_948472605.1 uncultured Mycoplasmatota bacterium | reverse complement strand
AATTTTCAACCTGTTGCACTTGGTTTACTTATTACACTTTTATAGTACCAAAACATATCAGGGAAATTAGATGTAACTATTAGACAAGATATTTATGCTACCATAATTGTATATAATATGATAGAAAGTATGAATTTCATGTTAAAAAATGAAATAATAAATAAAGAAGAAAACAAACATGAATATAAAATAAATCAAAATATATTAATAGGAGCTTTTAAAGAATTATTTATAGAATTAGTAATAACGGAAAGCGAGAAAAAGAAGAAACAGAGCATTTAAAACTTGGGAAGAAAATTGGGATGCTATTTGTCCATTCTTCCAATTCTCAGAACCAATAAGAAAGATAATGTATACTACAAATACTATTGAATCTTTAAATAGGCAATTTCGAAAATATACAAAAACAAAATCTGTTTTTCCAACGGATATGTCGTTATTAAAATGCCTATATTTATCTACTAAAAATATTACAAAAAAATGGACTGCTCCTTATCAAAATTGGGGTCCAATATTATCCGAACTATCGATAATGTTTGATGGGAGAATTTAGTTCTTTGACAATTTTAAAACTAATGTTATTATTTAGGTAACAAAAAGAAGCAAAATATTTTCTTGCTTCTATCGTGGAAAGTTTTCATTTACACAGATTTTGGGACACACTCAAGAAACAATTATTTGAATTGTTTTATGAATATGCCATAAGATGTAAAACAGCTATTATTCCTAACAGATCTAATCCTAGAAATTTTAAAGGTGGAAGTCTAAAATGTAAAACTAATATGAAACGTTCATTTTAAGTTGCTTAAGTTGACTGCATTGCCTTGTGGTGTTCCCTTCTTTGTTGGTTGTATTACTCCTTGTTCCATTACTCCACTTTGTAAGAATTTTCTAATAAGTGACACAAGATTTCCATCTTTAATGGTTCTTCTTATTATTCCTATTAGTTTATCCTGATTTACTTCATCAAAGAATGATTGCAAATCAATATCCACTATCCAATCATATCCATCATTAAAACATTCTAATGCTTTAATAACAGCTTGTTCACAAGAACGGTTAGGTCTAAAACCAAAAGAGCTATTAGAGAATTGTTCTTCATAGATAGGTGTTAAGACTTGTACTATTGCTTGTTGTATTACTCTATCTATTACATTTGGTATTCCTAGTTTTCGAAGTTTTCCATTCTCTTTCGGTATATAAACTCTTCTTACTGGTTGTGGTTTATATTTACGATTTCTTATTTTCCATAATATTTCTTCTTTGTTTTCTTTGATATAGGAAAATAATTCGCCAACTGTTACACCATCTATTCCGCTTGCTCCCTTATTCTTATAAACTTGCTTATAAGCATTATTCAAGTTTTCTCTGGAAAGTACTTTTACTAAAAGTTCCATATCTGTTTCCACCTTTCTAATTTCGCTCATAGACTAATCATCTTTTATAGGATTTATTCATTAGTTACGCTAACTTCTTACCTATGTATTTATTCTGACTTTAGTCTATTTCAATTTCAGTAGTTGAAACTACAAATTATTCAGTCCTTCCTTATTACAAGTACTACGACCTCTGCTGACTTCTTGCAATAAACCTTTTTCGACCGATTTTCTTAATAGGGTTCTCCTTAATCGTTTGCAAGACCTCCCGCGGTAAGGTATATATCTTTCCTCGATTAGCTACTTACTTTACTACATAAAGTTACGAGTATCTTTTGGACTTTAGTTTGTTCGGCAACCTTATCCATTTATGTAGCCTTATAGTAAGTTTCTGTTCGTTAGCCCTCGATTTTGTTTCACACTTCCTTTAGCCCCTAGCCTCACGGCTGATGCTTTGTGCTTCCCTAACACTTCGTCGATACCTACGTGTGTATTGGACTTTCACCAACAAGATATATGCCATGCACGGCACACCAAAAAAACTTGCATCTTTTACAAGTTTTATAAAATAATCATTAATTATCTAATTTTGTACTCCATAAACCATGATTATTACAATAAGCATATAAAGTACCAGCTGTAACATTTTGAAAACTAGCTATAGGTTCTTCATTTGGTTTAAAAAATACATACTCTTCTCTATTTTCAGTTTTTAAACATATCCATTCAATATAATGATCACTTTCCATTATATGATTTACTCTTACTTTAATCAAATCGTTTTCTATTTCATAAATTGGCACATGTTTTTCTACTACAGCATTTGATGAATTAGCAACTATTAATTGCATATTTTCATTACAACATTTTATACCACATTCCAAGCAATCACAATCGTTTAAAGCTTTAATTGTTGCTCCACATTTTATACACTTCTTCATTATTAATTCTTTCATTTTAATTCCTCTTTTCTTTTAATTTTAAAATCGTATTAAATATATCATACCAACTATAACATCTTATAATGTTATTACCAAAACAACTTTTGTTATAATATGCATCATAACAAATAACAGGTATTATTTTCGCTATAGCTTTTATATTTTTAGGATTATCTTCTATCATAATATCAATTTTATTATCAATAATATATTTAGTTTTATCACCACTTGAAAAAATAATTTCATCATATTTAATACAATTATCCTTTAACCAATTTATAACTAACTTTTTCATTTCACCTTCTATAATATCACAGTAAGATAAATCACTTACTCTATTCGTAATTATATATATTTTATTATAAAAAGAATTAAATATATTAATAACTTCAACAGCAAAGTTCCTAGGTTTTATTTTAATATATTCATAAATTGCTTGCGACCAAAAATCATCATTATCATCTAAATTAAATAATTCATTTTTTTCTAACTTCGATTTCATTAAATCTAAACTACCTTTTTGAAAAAAATATTTACTTCCATAATCTAGCTCAAAGTCTAATATATTAGTTATTACACCATCTATATCAATTCCTATATTCATTATTTAATCCTCATAAATGCTAAGAATTCCAAAATATTCTTCCATGGTTAACCAATCGCCATCATTATAAAGCTTTTTAGCTAATTCTTTTCCTACATATCTAAAATGCCACGATTCATATTTAAAACCAGTTTCTTTATCTTTACCATTTGGAAATCTTAGGATGAAACCATATTTATAGCAATTGTCTTTTAACCAATTAGCTTCAGGAGTATTATGAAATTTATCACTTACTTCATTAACATCAAATGTTAATCCTGATTGATGTTCTGAGTGTCCTGGTCTTGCCGAATAAGTATCAGCAGCGTTTTTACCATCTCTTTTAACATAATTATTGTATAAAGTCACTTGCCTATCATAAGACCTAAAACCACTCGCTATATATATATTAAAGCCATCTAGTAAAGCGGCACTTTTTAATTCATTAAAAGCATCCATAGTTTCTTTAGTAAGTCCATTTCCATATGTAGAAGGTAAACTATATGTTTTATTAACTACTAAATATCCATCTATATATGTGACTCCATTTTTAATAACTCCACTAAAACCTTTTGATGTTGTAAAATATGATTCATTAACTCCATTTGCTAAAACTTTTAAAGTAAATTTTTCTTTTTTTATATTTCCACTAGAGTCTTTAGCTACATAGTATAGCAAATATTCTCCTGTCTTATTAAAATCATATTCTCCTTCTACTACAACGTTTATTTTTTCGTTAGAATTATCACTTACTTCAACGCCATTTAATAAATCTATTTCTTTACCTATTTGAGTTGTTAAAATATTTTTATAAATAATATTTGGAGCTTCAGTATCAACTATTTTAATTTTAGTTTTATATTTTTTAGAGATACCCAAAATATTTTTTATTTCAATAGTAATTTCTATATTACCTAACTTACTTGTATCAATTCTTTCTTTATTGGATATTATTTTACCATTTTTAATATTTTTTATAGCATCTAAATTATAATATTCTTTATTTATGGGAACCTCTAGGTTTTCAATAAATCTTACTTTAGGACTTATTACAAAAAATATAACAGCAATCAATATAACTATACTTATTGATATTAAAATTATTAAAACTTTTTTCTTTATTTTCATATATACCTCTTAAATTAATTATAAAACTTTCGTTTAATTATTTCTATATTTTTAGATATTTAATTTACACTTATGTGATATGATTAAATAGGTGATTAATTTGAAATTAAAACTAAATAATAAATATATTGATATCATAGAAGCAAAAAGTTTTAAAATGCGTCTTTATGGATTAATGGGGAAAACTAATATAGATTACGGAATGCTTTTTTCAGAGTGTAATTCTATACATACCTTTTTTATGAAAGAAGATATTGATGTAATTGGTTTAAATGAATTTAATGAAATAATCTTTATTGAGCGTAATTTAAGCAAAAATAAAATTATTAAGATAAATCATGACATTAAAAAAACTAGCATTTTAGAATTACCTAATAATACTAGTAATTGTTTTAATTTGGGTGATAAGATTACTTTTTAAGTAATCTTATTCTGGTAGATTAAGTATGAATGGATTAGTACTAGAGCCATCTCCACCAGTTATTTCAACATTGGCATTTAGATATAAGGTAGGAAATACTGTTACTTGATTAAGGTCGTTATAAATGCTAGCAGTATTTGTTCCTATCACTCCACTTTTGTGTATACTAGTTATAAAATAAGAATTAATAATATAAGGTGTAATAGTCCATTGAGAAGTATTTGTTTTATATAACCAATTATTTCCATAACACCCATTTCTATCATAATATGTTAAATATGTTTTTATACATGTTTCTCTCACATTTCCACCGACTGAAAATCCATAATCACTTGCATACATTAAACCTACTTCCCCTGTCCATTCTGTCGCATGTCCACTATAGAAATTACTTTTTTCTTGCACATATGCATCACTCGCTGTTATTGCACAAGTAGAAAAACCACCTAAATTCCATACAACGTTACTTATCATGTTTTTTGCTACTGAAGTTAGTCCATTACTACTAAAATTACAAGCTACTGATGCTCCATTTTGTCCCCTTGGACAAGTACCATTCGTTCGATTATAATATGCTCCGTTATTTAATAAATTCATAAGGGCACTATCTGTCCAATCATTACTTCCATAACTACTTGTTGATGAACCTGTTCCACTGGCTTTATTATCCCATGAATATTTTCCTATACCTTCATTTCTGATTATCTTAATATGACTCTCTAGATTTCCTTCACTATCTTCAATATTATTCATTACTCCGATAATACGCCATAATTCATTATTAAATGTTACATAGTTATTCGGATTGACTCCGATATATCTTAAATTATTGTCAATAGTTCCATCATAAACTAACACATCCGAATTTTCTTTTGCTAGATCAGCTATATAAGCTGCCCCTCCACTAAGACTTGAATGCTCTTTTGTTTTAAATTCTAAAATACATATTGTTTTACTTGTTTTTAAATTTGATATATTTACTGACCAGGTTTCTTTATCCCATGATGCAATTGCATCCTTATCACATTCCGCATTTACAAACTCATATCCATCATTTTTACTAGGTATAGTACTTGATTTTACACCATCAACTATAGCTGCGATGCTAACATCTCCACTAGAAATTTCAGGAACTCGTCCTTGAATCAAATTAAATTCTAGTTTTTCTTCATATAAGGCAAATGTTCGATAAAGGCTTATTGCACCCACCAGTAACACTAAACCTACTAAAGAGGCTATAATGACTTTCTTTTTATTTCCATTCTTAGTAAACCTTTCTAAATCACCTTGTTTGTTTTTACTTAAAGCCACCACCCCAGCGTTTTTTTTCTGGTTGGGAGACTATTAAATTTTATTTTTCTCATAATTTTTTATTCTCCTTCTATATTTTCATATTTATTATAACACACTTATTTTAATTTTTGAAAAAAAAATACATGTTCTACTTATATATTTAACATGTATTTCTTTATAAATAATTACTCTTTAAATTCAAAAATATAGTCTAGAATTTGCACTTCATCGCCTCTTTGGGCTCCAAGTCGTTCTAATTCGTCTTCAACTCCCATACCTTTAAGCTTACGAGCAAAACGTATGACTGCTTCGTCTTCTGTAAATCTAGTCATTTTAAATAACTCTTCTATTTCTTTGCCTTCTAATACCCACACTCCATTATCATTTTTAATAGTATAAGGTTTTTCGTTTTGAAATTTATAAATAATGTAACTTTCATATTCATTTTCATGATATATATCCTCTTTAGGTAAATCAGATAAAATATCAGCTAAATTATTTAGTAAATTATCTAATCCTTCATTATTTATAGCACTTATTTCAAATACTTGTAAATCAGGGAAAGACTTTTTAAAGTTTTCTAAATTTTCTTTAGCATTTTCTAAATCCATTTTATTAGCAATTACTACTTCCTTTTTATTTTTTAATTTATCACTAAATTTTTCTATTTCATTTCTAATATTGCGATAGTCATCAATAGGATTTCTTCCTTCAAAAGAACCCATATCTATTACATGAGCAAGGATTTTTGTACGCATTGCATGTCTTAAAAATTTATGTCCTAACCCTAATCCACTTGAAGCTCCTTCGATTAGTCCTGGTAGATCTGCCATAACAAATGATCTATTATCCTTTAATTTAACTACTCCTAAATTAGGATTTAATGTTGTAAAATGATATGCTCCTATTTTAGGTTTAGCAGAACTAATTAAACTTAAAATTGTACTTTTTCCAACACTTGGCATTCCTATCAAGCCAATATCTGCCATAACTTTTAATTCACATTTAATTAATTTTTCCTCTCCTGGACAACCTAGTTCACTAAATTTAGGAGCAGGTTCATTATGAGTAGCAAAGGCTTTATTTCCTCGTCCCCCACGTCCTCCATGGCAAACAATAAACATATCTTTATCCTTTACTAAATCAGCAAGAATTAAATTAGTATCAGCATCATATATAGTTGTTCCCTCAGGAACTTTTAAAATTACATCTTGAGCATTAGCACCATTTCTAGTACTTCCTTTACCATTTACACCTTTATCTGCTTTTACTTGTTTTTTAAAACGTAAATCAACTAAAGTCTTTAAACCTTTATCAACTTGAAAGATTATATCTCCACCTTTTCCCCCATTTCCTCCATCTGGTCCTCCCATAGGAACATATTTTTCTCTACGAAAAGATGTACAACCATCTCCACCTTTTCCTGCAATTAATTTTATTGTTGTCTCATCTACAAACATAAAAAATCACCCTCTTTGTTACTTAATTTTAGCATGTTAAAATCAATTTATAAAGATAAATTATTATAACATAACTAAAACCTATTTGTAATTTAGGTGATTTTCTTCCTTTTTATACTCATAATTTTCATTTTCTTTATTTAAAATTTTTCCATATAAACAACCACAATAATCTTGACGATATAAATTATATTTTTTGGCTAATTCAATACTTTTTTTATAACCATTCTTTTTTTTGAAATCAGAAACTAAAAATTTGATTTGTTGCTCATTAGTTTCATTAAGTCTATTTTCTAATTCTTTGCCTATCTTATTTATAACTTGGGCATTTTTATAGGGACTTACAGTTAAAGTAGTTCCAAAATAATCATAATGATTTTTTATAGCTTCTTTACCTGTTTTTTCTAATCTTAAATAGTAACATTTATGACACCTTGCTCCGCCTTCTACTTCATTTTCTAAATTTTTGGCAATTTTTTTAAAACTTTCATTATCATAATCAATATCCATCAAGTTTATAACCAAATTACTTTCATTTATATATCTTTTTTGTTCTTCTTTACGTTTTAGATATTCTTCATAAGGTTCTATATTGGGATTATAATAAAGAATAGTTATTTCAAAATAATCTTTTAAACAATCTATTACTGCTGTTGAACAAGGTCCACAACAACTATGTAATAATATTTTCTTTTTTCCATCAAACTTCTTAAATTCTTGTTCCATTAAACTATTATAATTTATTTTGTCATTCATAACATTTACCTTCTATGTCTCGAATTTCTGAAACAAGACACTTCCATTATCCGAATCTAAATAAAGTGTTCCTTTTTCAGTAAGTGTAGTGTATGATAACGCATAAACATCTAGCCTGTCAATATTAACTAAATTTATATAAACTAAATTGCCATCATTCATTCTAAGTAAAAATCTCGTATCATCAATAACAATATCTCCACTCATACTTGGAGCATATTCAATTTCACTTATTAAAGCAAGACTTGCTTGTTTAACTGTTGCTAGTTCTTTAACTAAACGTTCATAAATACTACTTTTAACATAATTTATTAAAAAGGGAACTCCTATATAATTTCCTTCAATAGTCTCATTGCCATTTGATAAAACATAAGTAGAATTATTACGATTATAAAAAAGAACCTTAGCTTCTTTAATTTCAATTTTAATTTTACCCAAAATATTTTTTTTAACTTTAACTGTATCAACCAAATCTAACTCTTTTATATTCTTTTCAATAACTTTATTGCTATATTTATTCATTTTAGGATAATCTTTTAAGCCAGCAATTTCGATAATTTCGTAATCTTTTAAAGATTCATTCCCAGTTATATAAATATTTTTAATTGGCAAATTCCAAAAATAATAGACCAAACTTGTTATAATTATTACAACAAACAAAAATATAAAAAATGCTTTCCATTTAATATGACGTTTTACTTTTTTGTTACTTTTCTTTTTCATCTATTGCCACCATTATAATATTATCACTATTTTGTAGAATTAATCAACTTATTTATCTCTTTATAAATTGTTTCACTAGGTTTTATTTTTTTATATTCTTGCATATTTTTTTTAAGTAGTTCTCTTTTATTATAGTTGTTTAATAAATCATTTATTTTTTCTGCTAATTTTTCTTTAGTTATTTCTTTTTCTTCAATTACTTCTATAACTTTATTTTCTAAAAGTTCACATGCATTGTAATATTGATGATTATTTGCAACATTGGGGCTTGGAATTATAATACTAGGTTTTTCAAGACCAATTATTTCAAATAAAGTTCCTGCTCCTGCTCTTGATATAACTAAATCGCTTGATGCCATAATGCTTGGAAGATTTTCAAAATAAGGTAATATTTTTATATGTTTTTTATTAATTATTTTACTTTCAAATTCACTTATATTAACATTATTACCTGTAATGTATAAAATTTCATAATTATTATGTAAATCACTATTTAAAAAATCAATCATTTTTTGATTTAGAGATGCACTACCAAGACTTCCAGCAACATATAAAACTAGTTTTTTAGTTTTATCAAATCCTAACAAAGTTTTATCATATTTTTTAGTATTTATGGCTATATCTAAAGATGGATGGCCTGTATGTATGACTTTTTTAGCTCTTTTTAAATAATTTATAGAACTTTTAAATGTTACACCAACTACATCGGCATATTTGCTAACTAAATAATTTACTTTACCTGGACGACTATTTTGTTCATGAATAAATGTTTTAATCCCTAGTTTTTTGGCCATTTTAATTACAGGGTAAGTTACATATCCTCCTACTCCAATTACAATATCTGGGTTAAAATCTTTTATTATTTTAGAACATTTCTTTAAAGCTTTTTTAATTAAAAAAATATTTTTTATATCTCTTTTTATATTTTTATTAAATCCATAAATTTCTAGACTTTCATATGGAATACCTTTGTTTGGTACTAATGTTTTTTCCATTCTATTATGTGTCCCAATATATAAAACATTTAAATTTTTTTCATGCCTTTTTAATTCATCTATTATGGCTAGGGCTGGATATATATGCCCTCCACTTCCACCTGCAGAAACAATTACATTCATGAATATCACCTTTATTACAATTATACTACAAAAGAAATAAACTTATTAGTGATTATTATTTTTGATTGTCAATTAAATGTTTTAAAAGTAAATTGAATTAGCTTAATTATTATTTCTACTAATATTTAAAATAATTCCAATACTTGCCATACTTACGAGTAGTGATGATCCTCCGTATGATAAAAATGGTAAGGTTACTCCCTATGTCTTGCACTCGTAACTGTTTTTTGATAGGTAACACTTACAAAGTAACTGAAAATTAAGGGTAACACTTCCAAATAACTGTTTTTTTATACAGTTTCTCTTAATTCTGGAAACTTTAGATGAACATATACTTTTTTATCTTTATCTATTTCTATTCTATCAACTAATCGTTCTATCATATTTTTAGTAGGATTTTTTAACGACATATAATCAAGAATAGATTTTTTACATTTATGGAAACTTGAATTGGTGTCGTTTTGTTTTTCATTTGCTTGTTTCTTTTTTTCTAAGTTTTCTAATTCAATACTTAACTTTGATATTTCATCTTGTGTTTTATCATATATTCTTTTATACATTTCATCATCTACTAAACCTTTTACCTTATCAAGATAAAGATTATCAATAGTATTTTTATGAGAATTTAATAAAGTTTTAATTCTTTCTATTTTTGTATTTATTTCTTTTATATTTTTCATAACAATATTTTCTGAATTATCTTCAATTTCATTAAAATTATAATGTTTACAAAATTTTTCACATACCTCTTGTAAATATTCTACAATATCTTCTTCTAACCAGTCATAATTAATTCTATGAGATGAACAGATACCAAATTTTCCTTTTCTAGTATATAAATTGCATTGTGTATAATGTCTTACTCCAGATTTTAATACATCTTCACTTATTCTAATAGTACGACCACATTCATGGCAATAAAGCATACCACCTAATAAATAATCAAGTTGATGATCAGTTGCCCTAGTAGTCATTTTTAATTTTATAATTTCTTGTACTTTTTCAAATACTTCCTTAGAAATTATTCCCTCATGAGTATTTTCTACTATTATTAATTCATCAGTAGTAGTCTTTCGTAATTTTTTAGAATTATAACTAATTTTATTATGAGTATTCTGCACCATATTACCAATATACATTTGATTTGTTAATATACCAAAAACAGTCTGTCTTTTCCAAATACCAAAGCCCTCATTTTCTGTTACATTTTTTGCTCTAGGTTCTTTCTTATGAACTATTGGAATAGGTATTTTTTTTAGTGTCAATGATTCTGCTATTTTATTAGGGCTATATCCCTCAAGAGCAAGATCATAAATTAATTCAATAACATACCTTACATCTTCATCTACAATTAATTTATGTCTATCAGATGGATCTTTTTTATAGCCATATAGTGGAAAAGAACCAATATAATCACCACGATTTTGTTTTGCTCTTAAAGAAGTTTTAACTTTTTTAGAAACATCTCTTAAATATAAGTCATTAACACTTAGTCTAATACCAAGCATCGAATCACCAATATTGGAATCGTAAGAATCATTAATAGCAATATATCTGACACCTTTTTCTAAAAAGTATTCTTCAATGTATTTACCAGTCTTATACATCTCACGACCAAGTCTTGATAAATCTTTAGTAATTACACAATTAATTTTTCCATTTTCAATATCCTTAATCATTTCTTGAAATCCTGGTCTATCAAAATTACCACCAGAGTAACCATCATCTATATAGTGTTTATAAATTTTTAGATTATTAAATTTAGCAAATGAATCAATTATAATTTTTTGACTTTGAATAGAAGAACTTTCATCAGTTTTACTGTCTGCATCTGATAATCTGTCATAAGCACCACAAATATATTCCATTATACTAAAACCTCCATGATAGAAGATTTTTCAGTATTGTTATGGGTATTATTTTGATTATCATAATCAATTTTTAAGTATTGCATTAATAACTTACCTCCAATCCCAAATTATGCAATACCAATACCTCACGATGCCATGTTACCATCCTTACGACAAAAAAGCAAATCATTTTGCTTTTAAATTTCTTAAATAGCATAAATATCCCTCCTTTAGTATTTCTTCTAGTTTTGTACCATTTTCTTTGTGAATAAATTTAATATCTAAATTCCTTTTTTTACCACTTTTATTTATTCGTTTCATAGAGTGTTCACCTCTATAAAACCTATTCTTAAAAAAAGGAAATAATGAATATCTTTATTAGACATTTTTATTTCCTTTCTCTAAAGTTAAATCTTGTTCTAAAGGATTCTTTAAATGTATTTCAATAGTAGACTTAGTATTGTTACCATTATCTATTTCTAAATGAAATACTTCCTTATTTATTTTTCCTTTAATAAAAGTTAATTCTTTAGTATTAAGTGGCTTAGATAATTCAAAACTAGCATAAGTTCTATTATTGTTTTCTTTAAACTCAAATAAAGAAATTTTATCTTTAAGTTGATCTTGTACAATTTCAACTATATTTTTTAATTTTGTTTGTTCTTCCTCTTTAAACTTATCAAATTCTGATAATTCTTCCTTATAGATAGATTTATCATTTCTATTTATAAAAAGTCTATCATATTTAGTTTTTATATCTTCAACAGTAAAATATGTATTACTTAAATCTATAAGTGGTATTATTTTTCTTTCTAATTCACCACTAGAATAACATGAGATTTTTTTATAAATAACAGTATCTCTAAATATTGGATAACCAATATTAGGAAATATAATTGTCTTATAATGAAGATTTTTAACTTCATCTGGTGTTAAAAGATCACGAGCAATTAAAGAAGTTGATTTATTTCCATTATAATTAGTTAAACTAACTGACTGGCTAATTGAATTTGATTCTATTGTCTTTTTTCCTAATCTTTTACTTACTGCCTCAGCAGTATCCATTGTATTTGTTTTAAGATAAGCAAGTCCAGAGTTATCAAGTATAATCTGGGCTACTTCTTTACCATAAACATTATCTAACTGACTTAAACTTTGAATAAATAAATGATACCTTAATCCCCGAGATCGAGCAACAGAAATTATTGATTCGATACTTGGCTCTACAAGTGGTGGGCAATTAGAAAATTCATCACATATCCAGTCAATTTCAATAGGACATTTTTTATTTTCATTAGCATTAGCAAGTTTTACTAATTCCTTATACAAAAGACCTAATATGATCGTAACTAAGGAATAGTAAACTTTATCTTCATCTGGAACTATAACAAACAAAGCAGACTTTTCCTTACCCAAAATATCAAAGTCAAAATCTGACCTACTAGTAACATTAGCAACATTGACATCATTAAATATAGCCATTTTTTCAGAGAAAACACTAGTAATAGACTTATAAGTATTTTCACTAGATGATAAAATAGGAACTAGACTATCTTTTGATTTAGTTCCATAAGGTTTATGTTCTATATATGATTTAAACTTCTTAGAATTTTTTTCTTCCATTGTAGAGTTTTGAAACTTACGAATAGAAGTCATGGTAATTTGTTCACGATTAATTTTACCATCTTTATATTCCTCTAAGAAAAAACCAATTAAACCCTCCAGTAAGTTTTTAGCACTATTGTTCCAGAATGGATCTTTACCTTGTGATTTATCATAGGTAATCATGGATGCTAGAGAAGTAATTAGTCTATTAGTTTCAGCATAACTAAAAATCGATTTATTTTGATAATCTAGTCTTTCATTTTCATTAGTAGCAGTATTAATTAAATTCTCATATTTTATATATTTTTCATATTCACAGATAACTGGCTCTAAAATATTTATATGATTAGATAACTCTGGATGCCTAAAATCTATTGTTAAAACTTTATATCCTTTATCATATAGCATTTTAGAAGTTGTATGGTAAATTTCACCTTTAGGATCTGTAACAAATACACTTCGTGGCTTTTTGGCATTAGCAATAAAACTAATCATAGGTATAACACAAGTTACACTTTTACCAGAGCCACTTGATCCTAGATAAACATAATGGGGTGTTTCTTTATCAAACCATACATGATTTATATTTTTGTCATAATAAACTGGAAAACCAACATCATGAATATTAGAGATTTTTTCTTTTACAAAAATCTTGCAGATCCATACTCATTATTATTTTTAATTTTGTGTTTTGAAATTACTGGCTCTATATAAATAAAGCAAATAATGAAAACAATTAAAACTAACAATAAAATAATAAGGGGCAAACTCATTGTAAGCCCCTTACTAGATTATTGCTATAAAGCATAATCCTCCTTATTTAATACATAAATTCTTTTATGATAAATAAGTAAATATTTAATAACTTTGTCATTTTCAATAACAACATATCTATGCCCCCAAAATTTTTTATGAAACCATAGAAATTTTGAAAGTAATTCTTTAAATTTCATAAGAATCACCTAATTTTTTATCTAAGTCATAGACAATATTATCAATGATAGTATTTATATCATTATTCGTTATATTATTAAAATTACCATAGTTATCTTTAATTAAATAATCACATTTAATATTTTCTACATTTTGTAACATATATTTAATTCTTTCCCAACCAGATTTATCAATATCATTTCTTATAATATCTCTAATACCATTATCATCATAAATATCATCTGTATATTCGTACAAGTCATTTTGGTAAACATAGTCCATAAAATCATTAATTCTAGTATATAGAAATTTACCATCATTAGTAGTTTTAAATTCTAATAATTCTTCTTTATTCAATGTCATAGTCTTGTTCATTTTCCTTTTCTATGATTTCTTTCTTAGCAAGTTCAAGCCCATGTTTTAAATTAGGGCTACTCATAACTTGTTCATAAGAAAGTTCCAAAGCATCTAAAGTATCTTCTATATCATAAGTAATACAATATTCATGATTTTCAAGTTCACTTACAAACATATCCTTGATATAACCATCACCAGTTTTATCTGATTCTATTAATTCTTTATTGTCTTTTCTAATTTCATCCCACATTTTATTGTATTCTTCTAAATCAGTTTTTCTTATAAAACCTCCACCACCAATAGAGAGTATTTTATCTGTATCATTTTCTTCCAAACCCCATTTTTCCATCATATCTTTAAATTGCTCATTACTAAAAGCAAAACCTAGTGGAAAATCATTTACTCTTTTCTGATGTCTATTTTTTACTTCATCATATTTATTTATAGACTTTTCTTTTTGATTTTCAATATATTTATCTATTCCAGTAACTTTAAAATATTCATCTTCACCACATCCATTATCCATTTCAGAAATAATATTAAATAATGATAAATCTTGTATATCTTCAATTGGATAAATTTTATTTTCTATGTTGGGATCTAATTTTATCTGATTATCAGAGTTATCTATAAAATCTTCAAAACTTCGTTGCCCATCTCTTTCACCACAAACATAGATTAATTTATCATCTTTTTCAAAATTATATCTATTTATATCTTTTTTAACTTCAACTATAAAATATGGATCACAAAAAATATATTGCTCACGATCACTATTTATAATTTGTTCTATTAATTCATTTTGATATGTTTTTTTAACTTTTATAACACTTTCTTGATATCCCATTTAATCACCATCCTTTTTTGTTTCTAATATTCTTTTATTAGCAGTATCAAAGTATTTTTTGTTTATTTCAAACCCTATGTATTTTCTATTTTCTAAAATACAAGCAACTGCAGTTGTACCACTACCTAAAAAGCAGTCTAAAACTAGATCATTTTCTTTAGAACTATTCCTAATTAATCTTCTTATTAGTTCTAAAGGTTTTATGGTAGGGTGTTGATATTTCTTTTTATCTTCTACATTTGCCTTAGATATGTATATACTTTTAGCATCTTCATAATTTTGGGGCTTACAGTAACCATCTTTTCTAAAATATAAACAATATTCTTTGTCGTTCATATATTTATTACTAAAAAGGGGTATAGGATTCGTTTTACCCCATACTACAACTTCTAATTTACATTGAAGTTCTAAATTAAAATATTTTATATACATAGGTATTTGTCTAGCATTACACCAAATATAAATATTAATATCTTTCATCACTCTAACAATTTCATCTAAAACCCTAATATCAAAACTACTAACTAAGTTATTATCAATTAATTCCTTTTCTAATTTCATAATGTCGTGTGATAATTTGTCATTTCCTTTTTTACCACCAGTAGTACAAATATCATAGGGTGGATCAATTAAAACTAGATCAATAGAGTTATCTGGTATTTTTTTAAGACCAACTAGACAATCCTCATTATATATTTTATTTACTTCCATTAACTGGGCTTCCTTTCATATAAAAAGGTGGGAAGTATATCCCATCTTTGCCTAGTTAAATATTCATAATCTATTTTTAAAATTTTACTTAATCTATATAAAAAAACACTATTAACATTTTTTATCTTATCATTTTCTAATTTACTTAAAGTAGAAATAGAAATGCTAGATAATTCTGATAGTGTTCTTAAAGACATTTTTCTTTTTATTCTTTCTTGTTTCAATAAATTTCCAATTTTATTTATAAACATTCCTCCTTTACTTAATTTATTGTATAAAAAAACAGATCATTAAATTTTGATCTGCTCGATTAATTGTAATTTATGTTTATAATTCAAACATACTTTTCTCATAATCTTTTACATAG